>NZ_JBOZRT010000067.1:0-52476 GCF_050789165.1 Azospirillum sp. | reverse complement strand
GCCGAGGTGATGCGCGTCGCCCACCTGGGCGCCGGCTCGACCCGGCAGCCCTTCATGTTCTACACCGCGGCGGCGGTGATCTACCTCGTGCTGACCACCGTCTCGACGGCGGCCTTCGACCGCGCCGAGCGTCACACCATGCGCGGCGTGCGGAGGGCCTAGGGATGAACTGGACGCTGATGTGGGACGCGCTGCCGCGCCTCGCCGCCGGGGTGCCGGTCACGGTGCAGCTGGTGCTGTTCGCCGAGCTGGCGGGCGTGGCCCTGGCGACCGGGATGGCGCTGATGCGGCTGTCCGGCAACCCGGTGGCGGACTGGATCGCGCGGTCCTACGTGTTCGTGTTCCGCGGCACGCCGCTGCTGGTGCAGATCTTCCTGATCTACTACGGCCTGGGGCAGTTCGGCGGCGTGCGCGAGAGCGTGCTGTGGCCGGTCCTGCGCGAGCCCTACTGGTGCGCCATCCTGGCGATGACGCTGAACACCGCCGCCTACGGCAGCGAGATCATCCGCGGCGCCATCCAGGCGGTGCCGCACGGGCAGGTCGAGGCGGCCAAGGCCTGCGGCATGGGCCGCTTCCTGCTGTTCCGCCGCATCGTCGTGCCGATCGCGGTGCGTCAGGCGCTGCCGGCCTACGGCAACGAGGTGATCCTGATGATCAAGGCCAGCTCGCTGGCCAGCACCATCACGCTCCTGGAGGTGACGGGCATCGCGCGCCGGATCATCGCGCAGACCTTCGCGGTGTTCGAGATCTTCATCGTCGCCGGCGTCATCTATCTGGTGCTGAACTTCGCGCTCGCCTGGGCGGTGCGCGCGACCGAGCGGCGGCTGACCCCCTACGCCCGGGCGCGCGTCTGAGGGTTGCGCGCCGGGGATTGTTCACTGTCTTACGGTCGTTAATCGTTTGTGCACCGCAAAGCCGTCATCCTGCCCGATCCGAGGGCAGCGGGGCGGTGGCGCGTCCATGACGACCGGGGTCGAGTCAGTGGCGGAGAGCGTGACGGGCTGGCTGCTGCCGGCGCTGCTGGTGGCCGGCGGGCTGGTCGGCGCGCTGGCGTGGCGCATCGCCGCCGCGTGGCGGGACGAGCAGCGCCGCGCCGCGCTGGTGCGTAACCGCTTGGCGGCGGTGCTGGAGGGAGCTGCCGACGCCATCGTGCTGTTCGACGCCGCCGGCCGCGTCGCCGACGTCAACCCCGCCGCCGAGCGCCTGTTCGGCCGGCCGGAGGAGGCGACGCTCGGCCAGCCGCTGGGTGCGCTGCTGCGCGCGGCGGACGGCGGGGAGCTGACGCTGGAGCGGCTGACCGGGGCCGGCGGGCAGGGCTGCGACCTGCTGGCGGTGCGCGACGGGGCGACCGTGCCGGTGGAGGTGCGCGCCAGCCGGATCGCCTGCGCGGGCGCGCCGCTGTACAGCGCGGTGGTGCGCGACATCACGCTGCGCAAGGAGCTGGAGAACAGCCTGCGCGCCGCCAAGGAGGCCGCCGAGGTGGCCAGCCGCGCCAAGTCGCAGTTCGTCGCCACCATGAGCCACGAGCTGCGCACACCGCTCAACGCCATCATCGGCTTCTCGGAGATCATCCGGGACCAGGCGATGGGGCCGCTGGGCGACCCGCACTACGCCAGCTACGCCGAGGACATCCACGAGGGCGCCACCCACCTGCTGGCGGTGATCAACGACATCCTCGACATCGCCAAGGTCGAGACCGGCGCGATGACATTGTCCGAGCGTCCGGTGGCGCCGGGGGCGCTGGTGACCGCCTGCGTGCGCCTGATGCGCGACCGCGCCGACCGGGCCGGCGTGGCCCTGGTGGAGGAGGTGGACGACGCCACCCCGGCGGTGCTGGCCGACGAGCGGCTGCTGAAGCAGATGCTGGACAACCTGCTGTCCAACGCGGTGAAGTTCACGCCGGCCGGCGGGAGCGTCACCGTGCGCGCGGCGGCGACGGCGGAAGGCGGGCTGGCGATCGCGGTCGCGGACACCGGCGGGGGCATCGCGCCGGAGGTGCTGGAGCGGGTGTTCTCCCCCTTCGTGCAGGCCGACGGCCGGCTGTCGCGTGGACACGAGGGAACCGGGCTGGGGCTGCCGCTGACCAAGGCGCTGATCGAGCGGCACGACGGCCGGATCGAGCTGGAGTCCACGCCGGGTCGCGGGACGGTGGCGACGCTGCTGCTGCCGCCGGGGCGGGTGCTCGGCAGGGAAGGGGCGGTGGTGGGCTGAGAGGTGGCTGCGTTGGGCCCCCACCCAACCCTCCCCCACTTCGCTCTCGGCGGATCTTCGATCCGCCTGACGCGGCAAGCGGATCCTGCGGATCCGCTGAGAGCGGGGGAGGGCTTTAATTCCTCCCCCCGCGGAGTGGGGGGAGGTTAGGAGGGGGGCCCAGCGCCCGAACTCACACCTCGATCAGCGCGTAGAGCCGTTCGCCGTCCTTCGGGATGGTCTGGGCGCAGTTGTAGACCGGCGTTCCCCGGGGCGTCGCCCCCTTGAAGCGCCCATGGTGCGCGTGGCCGTGCACCACCGCCTTCACGCGATCGTGGTAGCGGTCGATGGTCTCCGCCAGCCGCGAGGAGCCGAGGAAGGGCAGGATCTCCTTCGGCTCGCCCTCCACCGTCTCGGCGATGGGGGCGTAGTGCAGCACCACCACCGTGCGCTCGGTCTCCAGCTGGCGCAGCGCGCTTTCCAGGCGCATGGCTTCGTTGACCGATTCGTGCACGAAGGCCTTGATCGCCGGCTCGCCGAAGGCATCGAGCATCATGCGCTCGAACCCGCCGGCGAAGCCCTTCACTCCGGCGAAGCCCACGCCCTTGATCTCGTACACCGTGCCGTCGTCGAGGAACTTCACCCCGGCCTGGCAGAGCACGTGGCGCACCTCCTCCACCGCGCCGCACTCGTGGTCGTGGTTGCCCAGCACCGCCAGCACCGGGATGCTCAGGCCGCGCAAATCCTCGGCGAGGATCTCCGCCTCGTGAACCTTGCCGTGGTTGGTCAGGTCGCCGCACAGCGCCAGCACGTCGGCCTCCTCGGCGATGCGCAGGAACAGGTCGCGGTAGGGGTGGACCGCGGTCTCGCCGACATGGATGTCGCCGATGGCCGCTACGGTGATCTTGCCTTCAGCCATGCTTCGCTTCCTCGCCGACCACGTCGGCGAAGCCCCAGTCTGTGACGTCGATCAGGTAATCCTCGCGCGAGTACAGCCGCCCGCGGCAGATGCGCGTCTGCGGCACCGGCAGCTTGGCGCGCTCGTGCAGGCGGGTCAGCAGCTCGTCCAGCAGCCAGTCGGGAATCGCCTCGCGCTCGGTCGGGTAGATGAAGCGGAAGTTCAGGACGTGCATCAGCAGCACCTCCCAGTACTGCTCCATGTGCGCCAGCAGCCGCTTCCAGTCGATGTCGCCGCGCCGGCGCAGGATCAGGTGCGCCACGTCCGGCCCGTCGTACTTGTGGCGCATCTGCACGAACGCCTTGGAGAACACCAGCTCCGTCGGCGGGATCAGCTGCACGTCGGAGCCCAGGATCTTCGCCGCGTGCCGCTCGCCGAACCACGCGTCGGTGACCGGGTTGATGGCGGCGGCCGAATTGAAGATCACGTCGAAGAACAGCTCGCCGTGCAGGACCTTGCCGATCCAGCGCTCGTCCTCGATCTCGGTGGCGTAGCCGCGGTCCTGGAAGAAGGCGAGGATGCGCGGGAAGTCGCCGGCCTTGCAGAACACGTCGATGTCCTTGGTCGGCCGGCTGAGCCCGGTGTAGGCGCACACCGCGTAGGTGCCGCCCAGCAGGAACGGAACACCGGACTCCTTCAGCAGCTTCAGGCTCTCGGCGTAGAACGCCTCGGCCTCTGCCGACGCGGAGATCGCGGTCGACGTCTTGGCTTTGGGCATGATCCTCATCGTGGGTCGGAGGGAACCGGGCGCACGGCGCGTGACGTGCGCCCGGTATCAACGCTCAGCAGCAGCGGATGGCTCCGCCGTTCTTCCCGCCGTAACGGCGGTCCTGGCTGTCGCGGAAGAACTCCTCGTAGGTCATCACCGGCTCGTCCGGGTGGGTGGTCCGGCGGTGCGCCACGTAGGCGTCGTAGTCGGGCACGCCCACCATCAGGCGGGCCGTGCGCTGCATCTTCAGAAGCAGGTCGTAGGCTTGCTGCATGGCCGTCACTCCGCCGCCAGCGGCCGGCCGGCGCCGGTGCCGGCGACCTCGCGCACGGTGACGTTCGGGTCGGCCAGCGCCCGGCGGATCCAGATCACGCCGTAGACGATCATCGCCAGCACGACCAGGATGAACAGCCCGGTCAGCGTCGCATCGACGTAGTCGTTGACGATGACGCGGTGCATCTCCTCCATGGTCTTGGCGGGCGCCAGGATCTGCCCGCCGGCCGCGGCCTCGGAGAAGCGCTGGGCGTGCGACAGGAAGCCGATCTTGATGTCGGGGTGGAACAGCTTCTGCCAGCCGGCGGTCAGCGTGCAGGCGAGCAGCCACGCGGTCGGCAGCAGCGTCACCCAGGCGTGCTGCTGCCGCTTCATCTTGAACAGCACCACCGTGCACAGGATCAGCGCGATGGCCGCCAGCATCTGGTTGGAGATGCCGAACAGCGGCCACAGCGTGTTGATGCCGCCCAGCGGATCGACCACGCCCTGGTACAGGAAATAGCCCCACGACCCCACCGCCAGCGAGGTGGCGATCAGGTTGGCCGCCCAGGAGTGGGTCTGCCGCATGAACGGCACCGCCATGCCGGTGAGGTCCTGGATCATGAAGCGCAGCACGCGGGTACCGGCGTCCACGGTGGTCAGAATGAACAGCGCCTCGAACAGGATGGCGAAGTGGTACCAGAAGGCCATCAGCGCCTGTCCGCCGATGGCGTTCGACAGGATGTGCGCCATGCCCACCGCCAGCGTCGGCGCGCCGCCGGCGCGGCTGAGGATGGTGGACTCGCCGACGTCCCTGGCGATGGCCGTCAGCGCGTCGGGCGTGATGGTGAAGCCCCAGGACGAGATCACCTCGGCCGCCTTGGCGGCGTCGGTGCCGATCAGGCCGGCCGGGCTGTTCATGGCGAAGTACACCGCCGGGTCGAGCACGCAGGCGGCGATCAGCGCCATGATCGCCACGAACGACTCGGTCAGCATGCCGCCGTAGCCGATGAAGCGGATCTGCGTCTCGTTCTCCACCATCTTCGGGGTCGTGCCCGACGAGATCAGCGCGTGGAAGCCCGACACCGAGCCGCAGGCGATGGTGATGAACAGGAACGGGAACAGCGAGCCGGAGAACACCGGCCCCGACCCGTCGATGAACCGCGTCACCGCCGGCATGCGCAGCTCGGGCATGACGAACAGGATGCCGATGGCCAGCGCGATGATGGTGCCGACCTTCAGAAAGGTGGACAGGTAGTCGCGCGGCGCCAGCAGCAGCCACACCGGCAGCACCGACGCCACGAAGCCGTAGCCGATGATCATCAGGGCGAGTTGCGTGCCGTTGAAGGTGAAGGCCGGCCCCAGGCTCGCGCTCTCGGCCACGGTCTGGCCGAAGAAGATCGCGCCCATCAGCAGCACGAAGCCGATCACCGACATCTCGCCGATGCGGCCGGGCCGCAGGAAGCGGGTGTAAATGCCCATCAGGATGGCGATGGGGATGGTGGCGAACACCGTGAAGGTGCCCCAGGGGCTGCCGACCAGGGCCTTGACCACCACCAGCGCCAGCACGGCGATCAGGATGATCATGATCAGCATGACGCCGATCAGCGCGATGACGCCGGCCACCGGCCCCATCTCGGAGCGCACCATGTCGCCCAGCGTGCGGCCGTCGCGCCGCGTGGAGGCGAACAGCACGATCATGTCCTGCACCGCGCCGGCGATCACCACGCCGACCAGGATCCAGATGGTGCCGGGCAGATAGCCCATCTGCGCCGCCAGCACGGGCCCGACCAGCGGCCCGGCGCCGGCGATGGCGGCGAAATGGTGGCCGAACAGCACGTACTTGTCGGTCGGCACGTAGTCCAGCCCGTCGTTGTAGCGCACCGCCGGCGTCGCCCGGCTTGCGTCGAGCTGCAGCACGGTCTGCGCGATGTACAGGCTGTAGAAGCGGTAGGCGATGGCGTAGACGCACAGGGCGGTGACCACCAGCCAGAGCGCGCTGATGGTTTCGCCGCGGCTCAGCGCCACATAGCCGAACGCCGCCACCACGAGCGTCGTCAGCACCAGCGCGCCGAACCCGGTCATGACTCGGGACATGGCGACGTCTCCCCCCAGGGTAGTTCTGCGCCCTCAACAGGGGATTCGCGCAAAATGGCACGGGAACCCCCACCACCGCGCCGCCGTTTCCCCGTCATTGCGGCCGTGAAGGGGAGTTCCGAGGATGACCAGGACCATTCGCAACGCGCTGATGGGCGCGGCGGTGGTGGCGCTGCTGGCGCCGCCCGCGCTGGCGCAGCAGACCTGCCGCGCCATGGTGGACCGCTTCGCCGCCGCCGAGAACCTGACCGCCACCACGCCGCCGACCGCCGCGCCGCCGGCGCTGGGCGACACCCGGCCGGGCACCGCCGGGACGTCGGACGGCAGCGGCCCCCCCGGACCGTCGATGTCGGACAAGCTCGGCCAGTCGGGCGGCGTGCTGAAGCCGCCGGCGATCGGCGACCAGGCGGTGATCGACCCGCCGCAGACCGGCAACATGCCGACCGCGCCGCGCGTCGCGCCGGCCCCCGGCACGGGCTCCGGCTCCTCGGCCGAGTCGCCGACCGGCGCCTCGCCGGACCGTGCGGCGCAGCGCGCCCAGATGGAGGCGCTGGTCACCGCCGCCCGCGCCGCCGCCGAGCGCGGCGACGAACGGCAGTGCATGGACAGCCTGTCCAAGGCGCAGGCGCTGACCGAGGGCCGCGGCAGCGGCGGTGGCGGCTGATGCGCCGGCCGATGCGCCGGCCGATGCGGATGAGCCCGTACCCGACGCCGCCGGTCCCCGGCTCGCCCGTGCCGGTGCCGCCCGACCTCCCCGAGGACGATCCGGCGCGCCCGCCCATCGAGGAGCCGCCGGCGCCGATCCCGGTGCCGCCGACCGAGCCGCCTTCCGCGCCCGACCGGTTGTCGGGATCGCCGTAAGCGTGTGCGGCGCGGCGCGGCGATCCGTGCTACAAGGGGGCTCTTTCCCCTGTTCGAGCACGGCTTGAGATCATGCGCAGAGATGAACCGCCCCGCCACGTCTTCCGCCAGCCCACCGTTCTGGGCGAGCGGGTGGAGGCCACCGTCAAGTGGTTCGACCCGGTCCGCGGCTTCGGCTTCGTGCAGCCCAAGGACGGCTCGGCCGACGCCCTGATCCCCAACGCGCTGGTGCAGTCCGCCGGCTACGAGGCGCTGCCCGACGGCACCAGCGTGGTCGTCGACATCATCGAGGGCCGCAAGGGCCATCAGGTGAGCGCGCTGCACGCCGTCGACACCTCCACCGCCAAGCCGTCGCGCCCGCCGCGGCCGGAGCGCGGACCGGCCCGATTCGGTGATCGGGGCGGCGAGCGCGGCCATGATCGGGGCGCCCCGCGCTTCGGCGACCGCGGCGGTGATCGCTTCGGCGATCGTGGCGGCGATCGTGGCGGCGACCGTTTCGCCGACCGCGGTGGTGACCGTGGGCCGCGCCCGGCGGGGCCGCGCCGCCCGGCCGCCGACGGGCCGACCACCGAGGCCGAAGGCACGGTGAAGTGGTTCAACGGCACCAAGGGCTTCGGCTTCATCGCGCCGGACGGCGGCGGGCGCGACGTCTTCGTGCACGTCAAGGCGCTGGAGCGCTCAGGCCTGTCCGGTCTGAACGAGAACCAGCGCGTGCGCCTGACCTTCCGCCAAGGCGAGAAGGGCCCGGAGGCCGTCAGCGTTTCGGAAATCTGAGGGGGCCGTTGCCCCCTCCCTAACCCTCCCCCTCTCCAGCGAAGCGGGGGAGGGGGCAAAGAAGCTTCAGCGCCGCATGAATCGCCGCCAGAAGGGCGCGGAGCGTTCCTCCGCGTCCTTGGCGTTCAGCCATTCCTCGGCCAGTTCGCGCACCTGCCAGCCGCCCAGGAAGCGCTCGCAGTCGACAGCCGTGTACAGCCGCACCCGCTCCTTGCCGAGGCGCTCGAAGTATTCCAGCGTCCGCTGCCGGTCGATGTCCTGCATTCCCAAGCCCATGGAAGGCGTCCTCGACACTAGATGTAGTTCGCCGGTCACATAATCTAGGGATCAATCGCACCGGCCCGCAACATAACTTTCGCTGCGAGTCGGCATACCCCCGGCCGCCCCGTGCCTAGCGCTCTTCCAAGCCGCGGGGAAAGCGATCAAAATGGGTCGCGCGGGCCGGGTTGCGGCGTGTTGCCGCATCGGGCCGTCCGGACAAGAACGAACCGAGGGGTGAGCGCGATGAGCAGGAGACTGTGGGCCGCCGGCGCGGTGGCCGCGGCGGTGATCGGCCTGGGCGTGTCGGGGGCGGGCGCGCAGGAGGTGTCGAAGATCACCATCGCCATGAGCGGCTGGACCGGCTTCGCGCCGATCACGCTGGCGAAGGAGACCGGCATCTTCAAGAAGAACGGCGTCGAGGTCGAGATCAAGAAGATGCCCACCTCCAACCGCCACCAGGCGATGGCGGCCGGCGAGGTGCAGGCCATCGCCACCACGGTGGACACCCACATCCTCTACGCCTCCGCCGGGGTGGACGTGACGCAGGTGCTGGTGCTCGACAGCTCGCACGGCGGCGACGGCATCGCGGTGCGCCCGCCCATCGCCAAGATCGCCGACCTCAAGGGCAAGCAGGTGGCGGTGCAGTACGGCGGCGTGCCGCAGTTCTGGCTGGCCTACGTGCTGAAGAAGAACGGCCTGTCGATCAACGACGTGCAGACCTCGAACCTGCAGCCCTCCGACGCCGCCAACGCCTTCGTCGCCGGCCAGTTCGACGCCGCCGTGACCTACGAGCCCTACCTGTCCAAGGTGCGCGAGGCGAACGCCAACATCATCGTCACCTCCGACCAGACGCCGGGCGTCATCATCGACACGCTGGCCTTCCAGCCGGACTTCATCAAGAAGAACCCGAAGACCGTCGCCGCCGTGGTCAAGAGCTGGTTCGAGGCGCTCGCCGCCATCAAGGCCGACGAGAAGAAGGCCTTCGAGATCATGGGCAAGGACGTCAACCAGACGCCCGAGCAGTTCGCGGCGTCGGCGAAGTTCGTGCGCTGGTACGACAAGGCCGGGAACCAGGAGTACCTGATCAAGACCATGCCGGCCTTCGCCAAGGAGGTGCAGGACGTCATGCTCGAGGCCAAGCTGATCCGCAAGGCGCCGCCGAGCCTGGACGCGATGGTGAACGCCGAGTTCGTGAAGTAGGTCTTCGCGTCGGGCCCCCCTCCCAACCTCCCCCCATCTTCGATGGGGGAGGAACTGAGCCCTCCCCCGCGAAGTGGGGGAGGGTTGGGTGGGGCCCAGTGCGGACACTCCACCCCAGGAGTCCCATGCCCCCCAGCCTCTTCGCCCCGCTGAAGCCGGTGGCACCCGGCCTGCGCACGGTGCTTGGCGCGCTGTGCTTCGTGCTGTTCTTCGCCGGCTGGGGGATCGCCACCTACGGCGGTTTCGTCAAGCCGCTGTTCCTGGCCTCGCCCGGCGATTCGCTGGTCGCCGGCTGGGCGCTGTTCACCGAGTTCGGGTTCGCCCAGGACGTCGCCGTCACCATCTGGCGCGTGCTCGCCGGGTTCACGCTGGCGGCGCTGCTCGCGGTGCCGCTCGGCATCCTGATGGGGGCGTTCAAGCCGATGGAGGCGTTCTTCGAGGGCTTCGTCTCCTTCGCCCGCTACCTGCCGGCCTCGGCCTTCATCCCGCTGCTGATCCTGTGGGCGGGGGTGGGCGAGCTGCAGAAGATCCTGGTGATCTTCATCGGCTCGGTCTTCCAGCTGGTCATCATGGTGTCTGTGATCGTCGGCTCGACCCGCCTCGACCTCGTGGAGGCCGCGTACACGCTGGGCGCGTCCCGCCGCGGCGTGGTGCTGCGGGTGCTGCTGCCGGCGGCCAGCCCGCAGATCTTCGAGGCGCTGCGCCTCGTGCTCGGCTGGGCGTGGACCTACGTGATCGTCGCCGAGCTGGTCGGGGCCAGCCGCGGCATCGGCCACATGATCATCGACGCCCAGCGCTTCCTCGACACCGGGCAGATGATCTTCGGCATCTTCGTGATCGGCCTGATCGGGCTGGTCACCGACGTCCTCTTCCAGGCGGCGCATGCCCGCCTCTTCCCGTGGGCCAGAGGGCGATAGGTGGGACGATGAGCAAGCTTTCCATCCAAGACGTCGAGAAGACCTTCCCCGGCCGCCGCGGCGCGTCGGCGACGCGGGCGCTGGAGCCGACCAGCCTGGAGGTGCAGGACAACGACTTCATCACCATCCTCGGCCCGTCGGGCTGCGGGAAGTCGACGCTGCTGCGCGTGGTGGCGGGGCTGGAGACGCCGAGCGGCGGCGCGGTCCTGCTGGACGGCCAGCCGGTGACCGCGCCGGGGCCGGACCGCGGCATGGTGTTCCAGTCCTACACGCTGTTCCCCTGGCTGACGGTGCGCGACAACGTCTGCTTCGGCCTGCGCGAGCGCGGCGTGCCGAGGCCCGAGCAGTTGGCGATCGCCGACCGCTTCATCGCCCAGGTCGGCCTGAAGGGCTTCGAGAACCACCACCCCGCCCAGCTGTCGGGCGGCATGCAGCAGCGCACCGCGCTGGCGCGCGCGCTGGCCAACGACCCGAAGATCCTGCTGCTGGACGAGCCGTTCGGCGCGCTCGACCACCAGACGCGCGAGGTGATGCAGGAACTGCTGCTGGGGATCTGGGAGGAGCACCGCAAGACGGTGCTGTTCGTCACCCACGACATCGACGAGGCGATCTTCATGGCGAGCCGGGTGGTGGTGATGTCGGCCCGCCCCGGCCGCATCAAGTGCGACATCCCCATCGAGCTGCCGCACCCCCGCTCCTACAAGGTCAAGACCGCGCCGGAGTTCGCCGCCTACAAGGAGCGGCTGACCGAGGAGATCCGCGTCGAGACCATCAAGACGCTCCAGATGGAGGCGTGACGCCGGATCAGGCGTTTCGCCCGGTGTGGATGGTCAGGTCGGACAGAGGCAGGCCGGCGCGCTTGGCGGCGGCCTGCAGGTCGCCCAGCGTCTCCCAGTAGGTGCGGCCGGCGATCTCCGCCAGCTCGCCGCCCAGGCGCACCACCCACAGCCCGGTCGCGTCCATGCGCAGCACCCGTCCCATGACGCACTCGCGGCCGGCGGCGTGCGCGCTGCCGTCGCGGCGGCCGTACACGGGAATGTCGGGGTGGCCGGGAACGGCCTGGAGCGGACGGCGGTGCCGGCGGTCGGCCGCGGGCTCGGCGAACGGGGTGTAGGACGTGTAGGGCATGGTCTCCATTTCCCAAGGTCGTCGCCCGTCGTATCGCGGGCTGTTTGTTACGACACTTAACTACCCTGGGGTGGACCGTCTGTAAAGGGGAATGTGCGCGCTCGGGCAGCATTCGCACGCATTTTCGCCAAGGAATTGAAGAGAAAGCGCGCTGAACTCAAATATAATTTTATATTTATCCGAAGCATTGCGGCGGGATGAAACTTCGGCGCGGCCTTTGGGTTTACGGCGGTGAAGCCACGAACCAGGAGGGACCCGATGGCCGAGAACCGCAACGAGGGCGAAGGCAACCGCACCGCCGACCGCCAGTACCGCCAGGGCGTGCAGGACCACGTGCAGCATCACGACGTGCAGGGCGACGCCCAGCGCGCCCGCGACGCCGTGGACGGCCCGGAGGGCAAGGAACTGCGCCGCGCCGAGGAGGAGGGCAAGCGCCACTCCAAGGGCGAGGACCCGCAGCTCAACAAGAAGGGCAAATAGCCATAGGCGTGCGGCTGCGCTTTCGCTTACCCCGAAATCGTCACAGCCGATTGAACCCGGAATCACCAAACAATGGGGCGTTGCAGGCGCAAGCCGGCGACGCCTCATTTTTGGGTAGGATCATGCTGAAGACGATTTTCGTGCTGATGGTGGGCGGCGTTCTGGTGTCCGGCTGCTCGAACCTGTCGAACCGCGAGAACCGCGCGCTGACCGGCGCCGGATTGGGAGCCGCCGGCGGCGCGGTGATCGCCGGGGCGACCGGCGGCAGCCTCCTGGTGGGGGGCCTGATCGGCGGTGCCGGCGGCGCCGCGGTGGGCGCGCTGACCGGCGACAGCCATCGCCGCTAACGCGCTCCTTTCGTCGTCATGCCCGGGTCCCAGACCCGGGCATCCACGGCCATACCGGAACGTTTCCGTACCGACGTGGATGGCCGGGTCAAGCCCCATAGGCGCTAAGTTTAGCGGTTGGCGGCCGGTTTCGGCGACCAATCACGGCCAAAAAATGTCTGGAGCGATGTCCAGGACGCTAACTTTGCGCCCGTGGGGTCAAGCCCGGCCATGACGGTATGGAGCTACCCGGCCTCCAAAGAGGCCTTCAATCCTTGAAATCGTCCAGCGACAGCTCGCGCACCTCGGGCGGCTGCGGCGGGCGTTCGACCCGTGGTGGCGGCGGGGGCGGCGGGGCGGCCGGGCGCTTCGACGGCTTGATCGGCTTGCTGTAGCCGCCCTTCGGGCTGATGCTCGGCAGGTCGCCGAAATCGGGCAGCGGCGGCACGCGGTCCATCACCATGCGCATCAGCTCGGCGATGCGGTCGGCCTTGACGCGCAGCGCCTGTCCGCGCTCGCCGTCGTAGCGTGGGTCGTCGAGGAAGCCGCGGATCGCCAGCAGGCCGCGCAGCTCCAGCCCGCACATCTCGTGCGTGCCGATCGGCAGCTCCTCCACCTTGGCGAAAGCGCCGAAGAAGACGGCGCTGCCCTCGATGAACAGCAGCACCATGCGCGCGTGCATGCGGTCGAGCGCGGTCGCCATCTGCGCCGCACCCAGCTCCTCCGGCAGCAGGTCGATGCGCTCCTCCACCAGCGCGGCGAGCGCGAAGAAGTCGCGCACCCGCTTGGTGAAGCGGCGGTAGCGCGCGAGGCCGCCGACGCTCACCCGCTCTCGCGCGATGGACGACAGCTCGGACGCCTTCTTCAGGTGGTCGTCCAGGCGCACCAGCATGCGGGCGACCTCGCGCTGGCGGGCGGCGGGCGTGGTCGGCGGGGCGGGGGGCGGGCGCGGCGGCATGGGCCTCGGCAAGCGGTGGGGCGGCTACTTCGCGGTGCGGACCGTGATGCTACGCTCCTGACCGGCCCGCAGCAAAGTGATCTGCACCGGCGTACCCGTGCGGACAAGCCCGATCCGGTTGCGCAGGTCGGTGCCGGAGTGGATCGGCCTGCCGTCCACCGCCACCACCACGTCGCCGGTCTTGATCCCGGCGCGATCGGCCGGGGAGCCCGCCTCGACCTTGGCGATCACCGCGCCCTGGTCGCCGCTGACGTTCAGCGAGTCGGCGAGGTCCGGCGTCAGGTCCTGGATGGCGACGCCCAGGCGGCCGCGGCGCACCGCGCCGTGCTCGGTCAGCTGCTCGATCACCGCGCGGATGATGCCGGTGGGCACCGCGAAGCCGATGCCGACGCTGCCGCCGGCCGGGCCGATGATCGCGGTGTTCATGCCGATCAGCTCGCCGTTGAAGTTGACCAGCGCGCCGCCGGAGTTGCCGGGGTTGATCGAGGCGTCGGTCTGGATGAAGTCCTCGTAGCCCTCGACCTTCAGCCCGCTGCGCCCCAGCGCCGAGACGATGCCCGAGGTCACCGTTTGCCCCAGCCCGAACGGGTTGCCGATGGCGACCACGAAGTCGCCGACGCGCAGCCGGTCCGAATCGCCCATGGGCAGGGCGGTCAGCCGCTCCGCCGGGATCTGCAGCAGCGCCACGTCGGTCGCCTCGTCGCTGCCGATCAGCTTGGCGCGCAGGCGGCGGCGGTCCTTCAGCGTCACCGCGATCTCCTGCGCGTTGGCGATGACGTGGTGGTTGGTGATGACGTAGCCGCGCGCCGCATCGACGATGACGCCCGACCCGGCGCTGACCTGCGGCTTCGCCTGCGCCTGCGGGATGTCGCCGAAGAAGCGGCGGAAGAACGGGTCGCGCAGCAGCGGGTTGTCCGCCGCCTGCGGGGCGCGCGACAGCACCGCGATGTTCACCACCGCCGGGGTCACCTGATCCAGCATCGGCGCGATGGTGGTGGTTCCGTTCGCCGTCGCCGGCAGCGCCGCCGTCGCCGGCATCGCGGCCGGTCCCGCCGCCAGCAGGCCCAGCACCGCCACAACTCCCGCAATCGTTCTTTTCATGGAATACTCCATCAGCAACCGGCGCCGCACATTTGGGCCAATCGGCGCAGACGTTCAAGCCCGCGCTTGCGCGGGCCGAATCAGGAGGGATCGAACGATGACCAAGGGTGCTCGGGCCATGGACGCGCCGCCGCCGCCGGTGCCGCCGGTCCCGGATCTGGGGCCGCTGATGCTCGGCCCGCTGACCGCGCTGCGGGCGTGGGCGGACATGAGCCGCGCCGCGTCCTCGCTGATGCCGGCGACGGTTGTGATCGCCATGGCGCCGTTCTTCTGGGCGCCGCCGGTGTGGGTGGGGCTGCTGATGGCCGGCCAGGCGGCGCGGCGCGGCGAGTCGCAGAAGCGGGGCGGCCCCGAGACAAAGCCTGCGCCGAAGCCGCGCCCGGCCTCGCGCGGCTTTACGACCATCGGCGTGTCACGCTAAGGTCCCGAAGCTTCGCCACCCGTTCGTGCGGGAACCGGGAATGACCGACGACTCGCTGCTCGAACTGAGCGAGCAGGATTACCTGAAGATGGAAGAGGCGCTGTCGCAGACCTCGCGCGGCCGCGCCTTCCTGCGCATGCGCGACCGCCGCGTCCGGCTGGTGGCGGTGGACGAGTTCCACTCCGTCGCCCGCCTGCTGGAGCAGCAGGTGCGCCGCCTCGCGTCCGGCGAGGCCGCCCCGCGCGCCGTCGCGCCCGCCGCGGAAGGCCAGCTCGCCCGCATCCAGGAGGAGCTGAACGCGCTGCGCGGCTTCGTCGACCAGGCGCGCGGCGACATGGCGGCGCTGCGCCCGGCCGACGGCGGCAGCGACCCGATCCTCGCCGCCACCGCCGAGCTGGACGCCATCGTCCAGTCCACCGAGCGCGCGACGACCGAGATCCTCGACGCCACCGACGTCATCCAGGACTACGCGTCGCGCATCCCGCGCGACGACCCGGACTGGGCCGAGCTGGGCAACGGCATCGAGAC
This sequence comes from Azospirillum sp., assembly GCF_050789165.1. Taxonomy (NCBI): domain Bacteria; kingdom Pseudomonadati; phylum Pseudomonadota; class Alphaproteobacteria; order Rhodospirillales; family Azospirillaceae; genus Azospirillum; species Azospirillum sp. Next base: position 37,315 of record NZ_JBOZRT010000067.1, on the reverse strand, counting down.
GCAGCTCCTCGAGATCATGACCGCGTGCTCGTTCCAGGACATCACCGGCCAGCGCACCACCAAGGTCATCAACACGCTGCGCTACATCGAGGAGCGGGTGAACGCGATGATCGAGGTGTGGGGCGTGCAGCGCCCCGGCGCCCCGGTGCCGGACGTCGCGGCGGCGCACCGCAAGCTGCACGATACCCGTCCCGACGCGCACCTGCTGAACGGCCCGCAGCTCGAAGGGCAGGGCGTCAGCCAGGACGACATCGACGCGCTGTTCGACGGCATGGCGACCGAAAACCCGGCGGTGCTGTCGCGCGCCGAGGACGCCCCCGCCGCAGCCCCGCCGCCCAAGCCGAAGCCGGCCGCGAAGAAGCCGCCGCCCCCACCGCCACCTCCGCCGCCCGCGCCGCCTGCGGCGGCCGAGCCGGCGGGCGGCGGGGCGTCGATCTCGCAGGACGACATCGACGCTCTGTTCGCGTGAGCCGGCCATGGCGTACGACGGCTCGATCAAGACACGGATCCACCTGACGCAGGAGCAGCTCGACCGCGTGTGCGAGCGGCACCAGCGCTTCATCGACGGCCGGCCGGGCGGCGCGCGGGCCAACCTGCCGTTCTTCGACCTCGGCGGCCTGGACTTCTCCGGCCGCAACCTGACCGGCGCGCATCTGGCCGGCGCGGTGCTGCGCGACTGCAACCTGAACCGCACCGTGCTCGACCACGCCGACCTGTTCGGGGCCGACCTGCGCGGCGCCGACCTGCGCGGCGCCCGGCTGTTCCGCACCGATCTGCGCGGCGCCAACATCCGCCACGTCAACATGGAGGGCGCGGCGATGGTCGAGGTCGACCTGCGCGACGCCTCCACCGTCATCAAGAGCAGCGTCGGCGAGACCATGGTGGCCGGCTTCCAGCCCGGCCCGGCCGACCTGTCGTCGGCGCGGCTGGTCAACGTCGACATGCAGCGGGCCAAGCTGACCGGCAGCTTCGCGCGCGCCGCCGACTTCACCAACGCGACGCTGAGCGGCGCCCGGCTGGAGCGGGTGGACCTGCGCGACTGCAACTTCGTCGGCGCCGACATGCACGGCGCCGACCTGACCGGCGCCGACCTGCGCGGCGCCAGCCTGGACGGCGCCTTCCTCAACGAGCTGGACCTGATCCACGCCGCCCGCACCGACGCCGAGGCGATGGCGATCAAGGAGCTGCCGCCGCTGCCGGTGGAGAACGAGGACGAGACCCCGCCCCCGGCCACGCCGGAGGCGCTGGAGGAACTGCTGCGCCAGCACCTGCTGTGGCTCGGCTCCAGCGGCAAGGTGGGACGGCAGCTCGACCTCGGCGGCATCAACCTGACCGGCGCCGACCTGTCGGGGGCGGTGCTGACGCTGGCGCGCGGCGACAAGGTGCAGATGCGCGGCGCCAACCTGCGCGGCGCCCAGCTGCAGGCCGCGCACCTCGACCACGCCGACCTGCGCTCCGCCGACCTGCGCGGCGCCGACCTGCGCGGGGCGACGCTGGTGCGCGCGGTGCTGATCGACGCGCAGCTCGACGGCGCCAACCTGTCGCCGCTGGCGATCGGCGCCACGCACCAGATCATGCGCGTCTCGCTGGTGCGGGCGCGGCTGGCCGGCGCCTCGCTGGCCGAGGCGAACCTCAGCGGCTGCGACCTGACCGGCGCCGACCTGAGCGGCGTCAACCACACCGGCGCCGTGCTGGACGGCGCGATCCTCGACGGAACCCGTCTGGCCGGGGACTGAGGGCGCCCATGGCGGACGGGGCCGGCTACTACGGCGAGGGCAGCGTCAGCGCCGCCGTCTACGACGTGGTCGAGGGCGCGCTGATCGACGCGGGCGTCAGCGCCTGCTGCGGCGACCTCGCCTTCTACCGCGCGCTGGCCGCCGGCTGCGCCGGCCCGGTGCTGGAGGTCGGCACCGGCACCGGGCGCGTCGCCTGGGCGCTGGCCGGGGCCGGGCACGCGGTGGTCGGCGTCGACGTGTCCACAGCCATGCTGGCGCGCGCCGAGGCCAAGGGCGCGGCGCTGCCGCCGGAGGTCCGCGCCCGGGTCCGCCTCGTCCGGCAGGACATGACGCGGCTCGACCTCGGGCGGCGTTTCCCGCTGATCCTCGTGCCGCACCGCACCTTCAGCCACGTCACCGACGCCGCCGGTGCGCGCGCCGCGCTGGAGGCGCTGCGCCGGCATCTGGAGCCCGGCGGGCGGCTGGTGCTGCACCTGTACGCGCCGTCGCCGCGCGACCTCGTGCCCGACGCGGCGGCGCCGCAGATCCTCCAGACCCGCGACCCCGCCAGCGGCGAGACGGTGCGCTGGAGCATCGTCGGCAAGGTGTCGGACCTGGAGGCGCAGACGGTCGCCACCACCGTGCGCTTCACCGTCCTCGCCCCGGACGGCGCGGTGCGCGCCGACGGGCGGGAGACGGTGGCGGTGCGCTGGGCGACGCAGCCGGAGACGCGCTACCTCGCCGAGCTGTGCGGCCTGGAGGTGGAGGCGCTGCACGGCGACTTCCTGGGCGGCGCGCCGGGGCCGGACAAGGACCAGGTGTGGGTGCTGCGGGCGATGCCGTAGATCACCCCAGCCGCTCCGCGATCTCCTCGAACCGCTCGAACACCGCGTCCGGGCCGTGCGCCTTCAGCGCGTCGGGCAGGGCGAAGCCCCAGGTGACGGCGCCGCAGGCGATGCCGGCGCGGCGCGCGGCGTGGATGTCGCGGATCTCGTCGCCGATGGCGATGGCCCGTCCCGCCGGCACGCCGGCGCGCGCCAGCACCGCGCGGAACTTGGTGTGCTTGCCGAAGATCGAGGCGCCGCAGGCGTAGTGCGCCACCAGACCGGCGGTCTCCACGCCGAGCACGCGGCGCACGTTGGCCTCGGTGTTGGAGCTGACGATGGCCACCGTCACGCCCGTGTCGTGCAGGCGGCGCAGCAGCGGCTCCGCGCCGTCGAACAGCCGCAGCCGGTGGGCGTCGCGCGCCGCCAGCCTGCGCATGTGCGCGGCGATGAACGGCACCTTCCACCCGGAAATGCCCAGGTGCCGCATCAGCGCGCGGTTCTCGACCCCGCGCAGCGCCTCCAGCTCGCCCGGCGCGATGCGGCGGAAGCGGTAGCGGTCGGCGACGCCGTTGAACACCTCGGCGAACCAAGGGAGCGTGTCGGCCAGCGTGCCGTCGAAGTCGAAGATGGCGAGCGAATACACCGTGCATCCGGCCAAAAGGAAAAGGCCCCTTCCCGCCGGGAAGGGGCCTTTCGCGGGAAGGGCCAGCGTCAGCGGGCCGGTTCGGGGGCCATCGGCGGCAGCGCCGCGGTGGCCGGCCGTTCCGCGGGACCGGCGAGGTGCAGCGCCACCTGCGGCGTCTTCCACTCCAGCGAGTCGAAGGCGGTGCAGTGGCCGCACAGGCCGGACCACTCGTGGCTGACCGCGCCGCAGGCGCGGCAGGTCCAGGCCGGGTCGGGCTTGGCCGTGGCGGCCTGGGCGAGCCAGCTGCGCGCCGCCTCCTCGTTGTCGTGCTCGGCGCGCTCCAGCTCGGCCAGCAGGCGGTAGACGCGCTGCGACGGCTGCACCTCCAGCGCCTTCATCAGGTGGGCGCGGGCCTCGCCCCACAGCTCGGCGTCCAGCGCGGCGCGGGCGACGGCCAGATGGCCCTCGACGTTGCCGGGCGTCTGCGCCGCCAGCTTCTCGAACAGCTTGACGCGGGTCAGCGGGTCGTAGCCGGCGAGGATCTCGCGGTAGACGTCCGCCAGCTCCGGCGCCGGGCCGAGGCGCCACGCGCGCTCCACCGTCTTCGACGCCGGCTTGTGGCGGCCGGCGGCGGCGAGCAGGCGGGCCAGACGCGCCGCCGCGGGCACGAAGCCCGGCAGCAGGTCGTGCGCCGACTGCGCGTGGTAGAGCGCCGAGTCGCTGCGGCCGCGCCGCTCCGCCTCGAAGCTGCGCTCCAGCAGCAGGGCGGCGCGGCGGTGGCGGCCCTCCTCGGCCGGGATGGCGCCGGCCTGCACGGCGGACTGCAGCGACCCCTCGGCCGCCGCCCAGTCGCCCGAGCGTGCCTCCAGGTCGTACAGCGTCGCCAGCAGCCACGGCGTGTTCGGCTGCAGCTTGTGGGCGCGGCGGGCGAGGTTCAGCGCCTCCACCCGGTCGCCGGCCTTCACCGCCTGGGTGAGCAGGCCGCGCAGGCCGAGGAAGGCCGTCTCCGGCCGCTCCAGCATGGCGTGGAAGTAGTCGCGCGCCGCCTTCTCGTCGCCCTGCAGCTGGGCGGCCTGCGCCGACAGCAGCATGGTCAGCGGCGGCTCGTTCAGCAGGCCGTCGGCCTTGCGCGCCATCTTGCGGGCGGTGACCGCGTCGCCGGCGGCGACCGCGACCATGCCCTGGGTCAGCGCGCGGTAGCCCTTCTCGCGCCGGCGCGAGCGGCTCATGCGGCGCAGGCTGCCCGGCGCCCCGACGACGGCGCGCCAGAAGCGGTAGAGCAGCGCGGCGGCGCCCAGCGCGCCGACCACCAGCAGCACCATCATGGCGAAGCTGGTTTCGACGACGTAGCCGCCCCATGCGACGCTGACGCTGCCGGGGTGCTCGGCCAGCCAGATGGCGACCGCGACGAGGACGGCGACCTTGGCGAGGAACCAGAGAGCGCGGATCATTGCGACACCTTCCCGCCCTGCGCGGCCGTCAGCAGCGCGATGGACCGGCCAGTGAGCTGCTGGCCCGCGGCGTTGGCGGCCAGGCGCGCCTTGGCGTCGGCCAGCCAGCCGGCTGCGGCCTGCGCGGCCGGGCCCTGGAGGGTGGACATCTCGTCCACCGCGGTCTTCAGGTCGTTGCGGTTCAGCGCGGCCTGGGCGCGGGCGACGATGGCGTCGGCGGTGTTGCCGACCACCTCGCCGCCCTGGCGGCGCACGGTCACCAGGGTGGACAGCGTGCCGGTCACGTCCTTGACCCAGCTGCCGCCCTCGCCTTTCTGCTCGGCGCGGACGATGCCGCTGGCCTCGCGCTCCAGCCGGTCGGCCAGCTGCGCCTGCGTCGGGATGCCCTTGGCGGCGTGCGGCGCGATGGCGTCCACCGCCTTGTTCAGCTCGGCGTCGGTGCTGCCCAGCGCCTTGACGGCCTGCAGCTCGCCCGGGAACGGGCCGCTGCCGGCGAGCGCGCCGCGCAGCTGCCCGGCGGCGAGCACCAGCGCCTGCGCGCCGGCCGCGGCGTCGGCCTTGGCGCCGGCCTGCTGCGCCAGCGTGGCGACCTGCTGCTTGAGCGCGGCGACCTCGGAGGGGAGCTGCGGGTCGCCGGCCGGCTTGCTCTCGACCGCCGCGACGCGGTCGGCCAGCGCCTTCACCGCCGCCGGATCGACGCTGGGGGCCACGGGGGCGGCCGCCGGGGCCGGACGCTTCTCCAGCGCGTCGATGCGCGCGGTGATCGCCGACAGGTCGACCGGCGCGGTGCTGGCGGCGGCCGGGGCGGGGCGCTGTTCCAGCTTGGCGAGGCGGTCGTTCAGCTGCTGCACCTGAGCGGTCACGGCCGGGTCGGCGGCGGGAGCGGCGGGGGCGGCGGCCTGCGGCTTGGGCCAGCCGGGCACGGCGGGCGACCACCAGGGCGCGGTCAGCGCGGCGGCGCCGACCAGCAGCGCCAGCAGCGACACCGCCGTGGCGAAGCCGCCGCCGGAGCGCTGCTCGACCACCGCCGGCGGGGGCGGCGTGTAGGCCGGGGCGGTGCGCTCGACGGCCGGCGGCTCGATGGCCGGCGGCTCCGCCGCCGTGTGTTCAAGGCGCGTCTCGGGGGTGCTGCCGGCGATCACCGGATCGACCACGGGGTCGGCGGCGGTGGCCGTGACGTCGATGACCTCCGGCTCGGCCGGCTTTGTGTCGCCGGGGGCGGCGTGCCGGTCCTCGGCCGGGGTCGCGGCCTCCAGGTCGGCTTCGTCGAGCGTGATGGAGTACTTGGCGGCGGCGGCGCGCAGGTCGGCGTGGCGCGACAGCGGGATGGCCCCGCGCTTCTTCCAGCCCTGCACCGTGGTCACCGGCGTGTCGAGCTTGTGGGCCATCGGGCGGATGCCGCCGAAGCGTTCGATGATGCGCTCGACGGCGGTGCCGCCGGGAGTGGAGGGGGAGTCCGACGCCGGCTGGGCGTTGGGATCCGACTCAGGCTGTTCGGAGCCAGTGCGAGAGGTCATGGAAGCCTTCTTGGTCGCGATTTTTGGTTATGGGCGACGCGTTTCCTCAAAGAGCGGCCAGCGTCGTCCCAGCGGAACGCCGTGAACGGCCGGCGCCCTCGCGGGCCCGGCCAGCTGTCGGACGCATGCTCTAAGCCCCGCCGCGGCCCCGACCCGGCAGCAGAGCGAGCAGGCTGTCCTGTTCCGGCCGTTCGGCGACCTGTACGCTTTTCCACGGCACCTGTTCCGCGTCGCACGTACGGGCGGCCTCCGCAACCGCCGGACTGAGGCAGAGCACGTCGACCGTACGACAACGGTCGAGCAGCCCGGCCCCGCGCAGCAACCTAACAAACGAACGGGCCGTACGGGGAGAAAAAATCAGTACGGCGTCGATCTCACCTTCGGCCAGGGCGGCGGCGGTCTCCCTTCCCAGAACGGCAGAGGGGCGGGCCTCGTACATGGCCTCCCGGCGTACGGCGAAGCCCTTGCTCCCCAACAGACCCGACAGGTCGCCGGCCACCGTGGTGCCTGCGACATGAAGCAGCACCCCGGCCTCCGGCCGTCCGCGTTCGCCCACCAGCGCGGCCAAGGCGTACACGTCGCCGCTGGCGCTCTCGACCGAGTCGAACCCGGCCTCGCGGGCGGCGCGGGCGGTGGCGTCGCCGACCGCGTAGACCGGCCGGTCGCGGCGGTCCGTACGCCGGACGAACGCCCGTACGCCGTTTGCGCTGGTGAAAAGGAGGGCCTGTACGTCCTCCAGGTCCGGCGCCGGACCGTCGAGCCAGACCATGTCCAGCATCGGCTCGACGCTCGGCGCGTGGCCGAGGTCGCGCAGGCGCCGGGCCAGCGGCTCGGCGTCCTCCGCCGGCCGGGTGATCAGGAGGCGCAGGCCCCCTTCCGTCATGGGGTGAAGAAGTCCGGCGGCAGCTGCGCCTTGATCTCCGCGCCCGCGTCGGCGCCCAGCGCCGCGGCGTCCGCCGCCTTGCCGGTGCGGTGCGCGGTGAAGACCTGCCTGCCGTCGGCCGACAGCACCTTGGTCTCGAAGACCAGGGTGTCGCCGTCCAGCCGCGCCAGCGCCGCGATCGGCGTGCGGCACGAACCGTCGAGCGCGGCGAGCAGCGCCCGCTCCGCCGTCACGCGGGCCGCCGTCTCGGCGCAGTGCAGCGGGGCGAGCAGGGCGCGGGTGCGCTCGTCGGCGCTGCGGATCTCGATGCCGATGGCGCCCTGCGCCACGGCGGGCAGCATGGTCTCGAACTCGAGGATCGCGGTGATGCGGTCGGTCAGGCCGAGGCGGCGCAGGCCGGCCAGCGCCAGCAGTGTCGCGTCCACCTCGCCGGCGTCTAGCTTCTTCAGGCGGGTCTGCACGTTGCCGCGCAGCGGCACGACCTTGAGGTCGGGGCGGCGCTCCAGCACCTGCGCCTGCCGGCGCAGGCCGGCGGTGCCGACGATCGAACCGGGCTCCAGCTCGTCCAGGCCCTTGCCGGAGCGCGAGAAGAAGGCGTCGCGCGGGTCCTCGCGCGGCAGCAGGGTGGAGATCTCCAGCCCGTCCGGCAGCCAGGTCGGCACGTCCTTCATGGAGTGCACGGCGAGGTCCACCCGGTCGCCGAGCAGGGCGTCCTCCAGCTCCTTGGTGAACAGGCCCTTACCGCCGGCCTCGGCCAGGGTGCGGTCGAGGATCTGGTCGCCGGTGGTCTTGATGACCACGATCTCGATGGCGCCCGGGGCGGCAAGGTGGGGATGCGCCGCGATCAGACGGTCGCGGGTCTCGTGGGCCTGCGCCAGCGCCAGAGGGCTGCCGCGCGTGCCGATGCGGAGCTGAGTCGTCATGGATCCGATTTCTATGCCGTTGTCCGCACTTTGCAAACCCCCGGCGTGGATGCCTTGACCGAAATCAGTTGGGGCGGTCGGCGGCCCCCTCCCTAGCCCTCCCCCGCCTCTGGCGGTGGAGGGAACTCCGCCGCTCTGCCCCCTCCACCTCGCAGAGGGGGAGGGGTGGGGAGGGGGCAATCGACTCAGCCACGCCGCCCCGTCACCACCATCCTCCGGCTCTCCGGCGTCCACGGTGCGTCCTCGAAATCCCCCGCCAGCGTCTCCACCGCGAAGCCCGCCTCGCCCAGCATCGCCTCCAGCTCGTCGCGGACGATCATCCGCCAGCGGAAGGCGAAGTCGGTGCTTTGCACCGTGCCGTCGGGCAGCAGCTCGTCGTACCAGCCGCAGACGCGCTGGCGGCGCTGCCCGTCCAGGGCGGTGTTCATCGCCATGCGGACGTAGCGGTTGCCGGTGTCCGGCGCGGTGCGCGGCTCGGAGGGGGCGGCGGCGCGCTCCGGCTCCAGCGGCAGGGTGAGCGGGTTCATCACGTCGAGCGCCAGCACCGCCTCCGGCGCGGTGTGGGCGGCGATGGCGGCCAGGGCGGCGCGCTCGCCCTCCGGGTCGGGGATCAGCATCAGCGTGTTGAAGGGCAGCAGCGCCAGCGGGACGTCCCGCACCGGCAGGTCGAGCGCCGCGGCGTCCTGCTGCACCACGTGCACCCGCGCCCGCACCGCGGCGTCCTCGCGCTCCAGTTTGGCGCGCAGCTGGGCGAGCATGCCGGCCGAGACGTCCACCGCCCACACCTCCAGCCCCATCCGGGCCAGCGGGATGCTCAGCCGGCCGGTGCCGGCGCCGATCTCCAGCACCGGGCCGCCCACCTGGGCCGCCACCTCCTTGTACCAGGCGACATCGCCGAGGATGCCGATGCGTTCCAGCTGCACCACATGCTCGGGGCGCGGGTCGCCGATCTCCAGCGACGGGTAGTCGCCGTCGTAGTAGCGGATCGTTGCATCCTCGTCGGGCACGCCCTTGTTCATGAGACGAGACCCTATACCCGGAAAGCCCGAGCGGCTAGGTTGGCGGCCATGATCGTCCTTGGAATCGAAACGAGCTGCGACGAGACGGCGGCGGCCATCGTCACCGACGCCCGGGAGATCCGCGCCGACGTCGTGCTCTCCCAGATCGCCGACCACACCCCGTACGGCGGCGTGGTGCCGGAGGTGGCGGCGCGCGCCCACCTGGAACACCTCGACGGGCTGATCCGCCGCGCGCTGGACGAGGCCGGCGTCGGGCTGGGTGACCTCGACGCGGTGGCGGCGACCGGCGGGCCGGGGCTGATCGGCGGCGTCATCGTCGGGGTGATGACCGCGAAGGCCATCGCCGCGGCGCGCAGGCTGCCCTTCGTCGCCGTCAACCATCTGGAAGGCCACGCGCTGACCGCCCGGCTGACCGACGACGTGGCGTTTCCTTACCTGCTGCTGCTGGTCTCCGGCGGGCACTGCCAGCTGCTGGTGGTGGAGGGGCCGGGCGCCTACCGGCGGCTCGGCACCACCATCGACGACGCGGTGGGCGAGGCGTTCGACAAGACCGCCAAGCTGATCGGCCTCGGCTATCCCGGCGGCCCGCAGGTGGAGAAAGCGGCGGCCGAGGCGACGAACCCCGGCCGCTTCGCGCTGCCGCGCCCGATGCTCGGCCGGCCGGGCTGCGACTTCTCGTTCTCCGGCCTGAAGGCCGCGGTGCGCCGCGCGGTGGAGGAACGGCCGAAGCCTTTGACGCCGGAGGATCGCGCCGACCTCGCGGCGGCGTTCCAGCACGCGGTGGCCGACGTGATGGCCGACCGCTGCAAGCGCGCGATCCGCGCCTTCAAGGCAGCGCACCCGCAGGGCGGGGCGCTGGTGGTGGCCGGCGGCGTGGCGGCCAACAAGGCGCTGCGGGCGCGGCTGGCCGGGCTGGCGGACAAGGAGGGCATGCCCTTCGTGGCGCCGCCCCTGCGGCTGTGCACCGACAACGCGGCGATGATCGCCTGGGCGGGGATCGAGCGGCTGCGCCTCGGCCAGACCGACACGCTCGACTTCGCGCCGCGCCCGCGCTGGCCGCTCGACCCCACCGCCAAACCCGCCATCGGCCGGCCGGACGTCGGCGCCGGAGTTAAGGCATGAACGCCGTGACGTTCCGCACCGCGACCCGGGACGATGTCGAGGCGGTGGTGCGCCTGCTGGCGTCCGACAGCATCTCGACCGGCCGCGACGCGTGGACGGAGGAGCTGGCGGACGGGTACCACGCCGCCTTCGACCGCATGAGCGCGCAGGGCGGCAACCGCGTGCTGGTGGTGGAGCTGGACGGGCGGATCGTCGGCTGCCTGCAGCTCACCCTCATCCAGGGACTGTCGCGCCGCGGCGTGCCGCGCGCCCAGGTGGAGATGGTGCGGGTGGACGAGGCGCTGCGCGGCCGCGGCATCGGTTCGGCGCTGCTGCGCCACGCCATGGACGAGGCGCGGGCGGAGGGCGCCACCATGATGCAGCTGACCACGCAGGTGGTGCGCGCCGACGCGCAGCGCTTTTACAAACGGCTGGGGTTCGCCGCAACCCACGTGGGCATGAAGGTGGCCCTGGACGCGCCCGGGGCGGCGTCCTAAACAGCCGGCCCGGAACAGACGGCAGACTCGCATCGGGGGCAGGGGAATGGCAGCGGAGGCCAAGTCTTTCAACCGCATCGGCGTCGTCGGCGGCGGCGCCTGGGGCACCGCGCTGGCGCTGGCGGCGCTGCGCGCCGGGCGGGACACGCTGCTGTGGGCGCGCGAGCGGGCGGTGGTCGAGTCCATCCGCCGCGACCGCGAGAACCGCGACTACCTGCCGGGCGTGCCCTTGCCGGCCGAGCTGGAGGCGACCTCCGACCTCGCCGACCTCGCGGGCTGCGACGCGCTGCTGCTGGTCACCCCGGCGCAGCACCTGCGCGCGGCCTGCGCGACCCTGGCGCCGCACCTCAGGCCCGGCGCGCCGGCGGTGATCTGCGCCAAGGGCATCGAGATCGACACCCAGGCGCTGATGTGCGAGGCGGTGGAGGCGGCGCTGCCCGCCGGTACGCCGCTCGCCATCCTGTCCGGCCCGACCTTCGCCGCCGAGGTGGCGCGCGGCCTGCCCACCGCGGTGACTCTGGCCTGCCGCGACGCCGGCATCGGCACCGCGCTGGTCGAGGCGCTGGGCAGCCGCACCTTCCGCCCCTACCTGACCGACGACGTGGTCGGCGCGCAGATCGGCGGCGCGGTGAAGAACGTGCTGGCCATCGCCTGCGGCGTGGTCGAGGGGCGCCGGCTGGGCGACAACGCGCGCGCCGCGCTGATCACCCGCGGGCTGGCGGAGATCACCCGCATGGCGCTGCGCCTCGGCGCGCGGCCGGAGACGCTGATGGGGCTGTCGGGGCTGGGCGACCTGACGCTGACCTGCTCCAGCCTGCAATCCCGCAACATGTCCCTGGGCGCGGCGCTCGGCCAGGGCCGCACGCTGGACGAGGTGCTGGGCGAGCGCCGCTCGGTGGCCGAGGGCGTGTGGACCGCCCGCGCCGTGGTGGCGCTGGCCGCCCGGCTGGGCGTCGAGGTGCCGATCTGCGCGGCGGTGGACGCCATCCTGAACCGCGGCGCCAGCGTCGACGACACCATCCAGGGCCTGCTGGCCCGGCCCTTCCGCGAGGAAGCGGTGTGAGGGGTTTTGCCCCCTCCCTAACCCTCCCCCGCTGCGCGGGAGAGGGAACTCCGCCGCTTGCCCCCTCCACCGCGCAAGCGGGGGAGGGGTGGGGAGGGGGCATCGCGTTGGCAATGTTGATCTTTACATTGCTGGCGCCGCCCGCCCTGGCGCAGTCGCGCACCGAGCTGCCGGGCCTCGGCGCGGTCGACCGGCGGGTGCCGGTGACGGTGGCGGAGGAGCCGTGGCGCTCGCTGGCCAAGGTGCAGAGCAGCACCGGGCCGCACTGCACCGGCGCGCTGATCGCCCCGCGGCTGGTGGTCACCGCGGCACACTGCCTGTACAGCCGGCACACCCAACGCATGGTCCCGGCGCAGGCGCTGCACGTGCTGTTCGGCTACCAGGGCGGCGCGTTCCGCACGCACGTCACGGTGGAGCGCTACGCGCTGGACGACGCCTACGACCGCACCCGGAGCGACGCGGTGGGCACCGACTGGGCGCTGCTGACGCTGTCCGCGGAGCCGCCGGTGCCGGCGCTGCCGCTGGCGGTCCAGCTGCCGCCGCTCGGGCTGCCGGTGGCGCTGGGCGGGTTCAACCAGGACAAGGCGCAGCGCCTGATGGCCGACACCGCCTGCCGGGTCACCGGCCGCACCGCCCTGGGCGGGGCGCCGCTGGTGCTGCACGACTGCTCGGGCACCCGCGGCACCAGCGGCGGGCCGCTGCTGACCCGGCGCGACGGCCGCTGGGAGGTGCTGGGCATCGCCGTGGCGGTGGGGGCGGACGCCAACGTGGTGGTGCCGGCGACGACGTTCGCCCATCACCTGCCCTGATCGGCCCCTTCCGGCCCGGCCCGGGTTGCGCTACCGTCCGGGCGGTCAAGAAACCGGAGGGTTCCCCAGCATGCTGTTCATGTTCCACTGCACCGACAAGGCCGGTGCGTCCGAGGTGCGCGCGTCCAACCGCAACGCCCACCTCGACTACCTGGAAGCCCACAAGGACCGCATCTTCGCCGCCGGCCCGCTGCTCGGCGACGACGGCGCCTCGATGGTCGGCAGCCTGCTGGTCGTCGAGTTCGAGGACACGGCCGCCGCCCAGGCCTTCGCCGACAACGACCCCTACGCCAAGGCCGGCCTGTTCGACGCGGTCGAGATCCGCCCCTGGCGGCGCGTGTTCCCGAAGGCCTGACGGGGAGACGGCGCGCATGGCCCGCTGGCTTCTGAAGTCCGAGCCCTTCAAGTACTCCTGGGACCGCATGGTCGCGGACGGCCGCACCCACTGGGACGGCGTGCGCAACCACCAGGCCGCCAACAACCTCAAGGCCATGCGCGTCGGCGACCGCGCCTTCTTCTACCATTCCAACGAGGGGATGGAGGTGGTCGGCGTGGTCGAGATCGCGCGGGAATACTACCCGGACCCGTCCGACGCGGCCGGCCGCTTCGGCATGGTCGATGTGACGCCGGTGCTGCCGGTGAAGACTCCGGTCACGCTGAAGCAGATCAAGGCCGACCCGGCGCTCGCCGGCATGGCGCTGGTGCGCCAGTCGCGCCTGTCGGTGTGCCCGGTGACCGACGCCGAGTGGGCGCGGGTCTGCGAACTGGCGGGAATCGAGGCGTGAGACGGGCCCGCCGGCGCGCCGGCGGGCCCCGTTTCCTTAAAGGTCAGCAGCGGCCGGGCCGCAGGGTGCCGTTGCAGTTGCTGATGTCGCCGCCCTGGTAGCGCTGGAAGCCGCGCAGTTCCGACTGCACCATCCCGCCGCCCCGGGTCCGGCAGGTGGCGTACAGCGTGTCGCCGGACACGCTGACGTCCGTGCAGCTGCGCAGGTAGCTGCCGTTCGGCGCGTAGCCCTCGGCGGAGCCGTAGCGGCCGCCGTCGTCGCGGCTGGAGCCGGAGCGCTCGCCGCGATAGTAGCCGCCGCCCTGGCCGGTGCAGGTCAGCCGCCCGTTGATGTTCTCGATGCCGCCCGAACAATCCATCGCGTTGCGCAGCGACGACCGTATGCCCTCGCCGTTGCGGTTCGTGCAGGTGGCGGACAGCGTGTCGCCGCGCATCCGCACATTGCCGCAGGTTTCCAGGTAGGAGCCGTCGGGCACGCCCTGCGCCGACGCTGCACCGGCGGCCATCGCCACGGCGAAGGCCATGCAGGCAAAGACCTTCATGGGTAAGTCCTTTTCCCTGTTGCGCGTGCCGGTCGTGCCGCCGGCATCCGTGTTCCACGCCTATGAACGCTTCGATGTCTAAAATTGTTCCGCGAAACGCGCGTGCACGCGTGCGGACGTGGCACCCCGTCGGTGGTGGCGGGGTATGAAGCGTCGGGAAAAGGACAGGGACGCGCCGGTCCGCCTACTCGGCCGGAACCGGCTCGACGGTCGCCTGGAAGTCCTGCGCGGCCTGCATCATGCGGCGCGACAGCGCCCGGATCTCGGCCGCCGCGTCGGCGTAGCCCTGCTCGTCCTTCGGCAAGGCGCCGAGCGTGGCGTCGATCACCATCAGGCTGGTGCGGTTGCTCATCTGACTGAGCCGGCCGACGATGTCGGACCCACCCTTGCCGTCCGCGCTGGTGGTCCTGCTCATGGAAAGCCCCGTCCGACTGCTGGTCTTCGATGGTCGGGGAGGCTAATCGAGTCCGGTTAAGGGGCGGTTAAGCACCGTTGTATGCGCACGAACCGTGCCGGGGTGCGACAAACGGTCGCGTCACATTCGAACTAGGCGTGCGCCGTTCTGGATAGGAAAATGCGCTGCAACGCACAAAATCCGCCTCGCTCATTAGGCGGAGGTCCGAAAGTCCAGGGCCGTGCGACTTGTCGAGCCCTCTCCGAGTGTGGATAATGCCGGCCAAACGGGGGGCGGTCATACGCCACTCCAAAACGCCTTCGGGCTCAACCAGAAGTCAGCGGGGGAATCGCAAGCATATGTCGGACAACACCTACTTTCCCGTGAAGCCGGAGATCGCCAAGGCCGCCTGGGTCGACGAAGCGAAGTACAACACCATGTACGAGCAGTCGATGAACGACCCGGAAGGTTTCTGGGCTGAGCACGGCAAGCGGATCGACTGGATCAAGCCGTACACCAAGGTGAAGGACGTCAGCTTCACCGGCGATGTCCACATCAAGTGGTTCCACGACGGCACGCTGAACGTGTCGGCGAACTGCATCGATCGCCACCTGGCCACGCGCGGCGACCAGACCGCCATCATCTTCGAGGGCGACGACCCCGGCGTCTCCAAGCACATCACCTACAAGGAGCTGCACGAGAACGTTTGCCGTCTCGCCAACGTCCTGAAGAAGAACGGCGTCAAGAAGGGCGACCGCGTCACCATCTACCTGCCGATGATCCCCGAGGCCGCGTACGCCATGCTGGCCTGCGCGCGCGTCGGCGCCATCCACTCGATCGTGTTCGGCGGCTTCTCGCCGGACAGCCTGAAGGACCGCATCGTCGACTGCGACAGCCACTTCGTCATCACGTCGGACGAGGGCCTGCGCGGCGGCAAGCGGGTTCCGCTGAAGGCGAACGCCGACAAGGCCGTCGCCGGCGCGCCGATGGTCAAGCACGTGCTGGTGGTCAAGCACACCGGCGGCGACGTGGCGTGGACCGCGGGCCGCGACCTCTGGTACCACGAGGAGGTCGCCTCGGTCTCCGCCGACTGCCCGCCGGAGGAGATGAACGCCGAGGACCCGCTGTTCATCCTCTACACCTCGGGCTCGACCGGCAAGCCGAAGGGCGTGCTGCACACCACCGGCGGCTATCTGGTCTACGCGTCGATGACGCACCAGTACGTCTTCGACTACCACGACGGCGACGTCTACTGGTGCACGGCGGACGTGGGCTGGGTGACGGGCCACAGCTACATCGTGTACGGCCCGCTGGCCAACGGCGCCACCACGCTGATGTTCGAGGGCGTGCCGACCTATCCGGACGTCTCGCGCTTCTGGCAGGTGGTCGACAAGCACAAGGTCAACATCTTCTACACCGCCCCGACCGCCATCCGCTCGCTGATGCGCGAGGGCGAGGGCCCGGTGAAGAAGACCTCGCGCGCCAGCTTGCGGGTGCTGGGTTCGGTCGGCGAGCCGATCAACCCCGAGGCGTGGCTGTGGTACTACAACGTGGTCGGCGACGGCCGCTGCCCGATCGTCGACACGTGGTGGCAGACCGAGACCGGCGGCATCCTGATCACCCCGCTGATCGGCGCCATCGGCCAGAAGCCGGGTTCGGCCACCAAGCCGTTCTTCGGCGTCAAGCCGATCGTCGTGGACAACGAGGGCACGATCCTGGAAGGCGAGACCGAGGGCAACCTCTGCATCGCCGACTCTTGGCCGGGCCAGATGCGCACGGTGTACGGCGACCACGAGCGCTTCGTGCAGACCTACTTCTCGACGTTCAACGGCTACTACTTCACCGGTGACGGCTGCCGCCGCGACGCCGACGGCTACTACTGGATCACCGGCCGCGTGGACGACGTGATCAACGTGTCCGGCCACCGCATGGGCACGGCCGAGGTGGAGAGCGCGCTGGTGGCGCACCCGAAGGTCGCCGAGGCGGCCGTGGTGGGCTACCCGCACGACCTCAAGGGCCAGGGCATCTACGCCTACGTCACGCTCAACGCCGGCGAGACGCCGTCGGAGGAGCTGCGCAAGGAGCTGGTGAACTGGGTCCGCAAGGAGATCGGCCCGATCGCCTCGCCCGACCTGATCCAGTGGGCGCCGGGCCTGCCGAAGACCCGCTCGGGCAAGATCATGCGCCGCATTCTGCGCAAGATCGCCGCCAACGAGCACGACGCGCTCGGCGACACCTCGACGCTCGCCGATCCGGGCGTGGTGACCGAGCTGGTCGAGAACCGCATGAACCGCGCCTGATCTTCCGGTCGGACGCGTGCGTTACGGACCAGGGGCCTTCGGGCCCCTGGTTTCGTTTCGGGGAGTCAGTCCGGCCGGCGCCAGCCGTCCGGCCAGTCGTCGAAGGCGCCGACCTCCCGGCCGTCGACGATCAGCGTGTAGAAGGCCTCCGCCGGGAAGTCGTTGACGCGGACCAGCCACGCGCGGCCGTCCACGGTGGCGGCGTAGGGGAACTCCGCTCGTCCGGTGGGCTGCCAGGACACGGCCCTGCGCAGGCTGTCGCCGAGGGTCATGGGGATGCGCTCGCCGGTTTCACGCCGTACTTCCCGTTGTAGCCGGCATCCGTGCGGTTGGCGCTGCCGACGATGGCCTCGTACGCGGCGTCGCCGTCCAGGCCCTGGCCGCGGTTCTGGGCGACCAGCTGGTCGAAGGTCGGGCCGTCCGGATTGCCGTACTTCTCCCGGTCGCGTGCCCGCAGGACCGCGACCTCCTGCTTGTTCTGCATGTACGCGCGGGCCTGGATCCGCGCCTCGTGGCGGATCTCATAGGCCCGGCGCGCCCGCTCCTCGGCGCCGAGCCCCTGCCGCTGCCACTGCCGGTCCAGCAGCGGGATGACCGCGACGCGGTCGTTGTACCATTGCCGGATCTCCGCGTTGGTCTGCGGCTGCTGGACGGTGTCGGCGGCCGTCGGCTGGGCGACGTCGCCCGCCCGCACCGGCACCGGCCCGGACCACACCAGCAGCAGGGCGGCCAGGGCGAGCAGCAATCGTCGAAAAGCGTGCATGGGGTGCGCTCGCGTCTGTGGGGTTGCGCCGGTCGGAACGGCCGCGCGCAGCCCTACAGTACGTCGCGCCGGACCCAATCTCCAGTATGGCCCGCCGGAACTCGGATCACTTCGCCGAGCCGTCCCCCGAACCGGCCGACGATCCCGAGCCGGTGCTCTCGCCCTTCAGACCGGTTTCGCCCTTCGCCGCGTCCGGAACCCGGCCGATCGGCCCCTGGTCCTTGGTCTCGATGGCGTTCTTCTGCTTGTCGGTGCGGCGCTCGCCCATCCGGTTGTTGTCCTGGTCGCCGGTGCCGAACCAGGACTCGCCCTGGATCGCCGGGGGCGTGCCGAGATCGCTGCCCTTGCCGCTGCCGCCGTCGGCACTCTTGCCGTCCTGCGCCGCCAGCGCCGCCGAACCCAGCGTCAGCGCCGCGGCCGCGGCCAAGCCGGTCCAAACCGTCCGCATCGCGTTCTCCTCCGTGATTGCTTAGTGGCGTGGTTGGTTGGGGAGGGGAACGCGCGGCGCCGGCTTGGCGTTCCGCCCGGCTTGACCTTCGTCAGGTTCGGCGATCGGGCGGCCCGCTAGGATGGCGCCGCCGTTCCCCAGGGAGACCACGATGCTGCGCCGCCTGTCCGTCCTCGCGTTCCTGCTCACCGCCAGCCTGCCCGCCGGGGCCGAGACCCTGGCGTGCCCCGACATGAGCACCGCCGTCCAGGCCGGCACCTGCCCGACCAAGGCCGAGCTGGAGTACGGCTTCGACACCTATTGCGCCGCCGACGCGCGGATGATGGACAAGGAGACGGTCTGCAAGGACTTCGAGATGTACCGCGCGCTGAAGAACACGGCGCTGTGGGAGTCCGGGGCGTTCCAGGGCTACCTGTCCTGCAGTCTGACGCCCGAGCAGGTCCGCGCCGCCAAGCCGCTGTCGGTCGCCGTCGGCCGCGCCGGCACCGTGCAGCGCGTCGCCTGCACCTACGACAACGAGACGGTGATGGCCACCCGCACCCGCGCGGCCTGCACGCCGAACGGCCCGACCAGCGTCGACTGCCCGGCGCGCTGACCCACGTCAGCCCTCCGCCCCGGCGCACCAGGAGCGGCGCCGCTCGCCGTGGTAGGGGCGGACCAGCCCGGCGTCGAGCAGCGACTGCGACAGGTCGGCGCCCGTCGAGGTGAGGACGCGGGCGCGCACCCGGCCGCCGTACTTGTCGGCCTGCACCTCCAGCAGCCGGGCGCGGCCGTCGGCCAGCAGGCGGCGGGCGAAGTCGCGCGCCGCCTCGGCCTTCTCCTTCTCTTCCGCGCAGTGGGCGCGCAGTTCCGGCGCGTCGATGCCGGACAGGCGAACGTGCGTCTCCACCGCCTGGCCCAGCCAGATGGTGGCGCGCACGGCAAGCGTGTCGCCGTCCAGCACGTCGAGGACCTCCGCCGGGATGGGGCCGGGCAGCGGCGCCGGGCCGGCGTGCGCGGGCGCGGCCAGCAGAAGCGTGGTCAGAAGCAGGGGCAAGCGCACGGCGGCAGCCTCTTGGCCAATGGGCATCGCGCCCGGAACGCGCCAAGGCTACGCTCAAGCTAGGAACGGATCAAGTACGTAATAGGTATCAGATCCTGCACACATATGTGTGCAAGGCGATAAATCCTAGAAGTCCGAGCAGCGGCCCTTGAACTCCCAGTCGCCGTAGCGGGTCGGCTCCGGACCCTTGGGGCCGCCGATCTCGCCGGGCTTCTGTTCCGGACCCTTGAGCAGGGAGTCCGCCGGGGGCGTCGTTTCGACGCTGGCCGGTGTCTTGGAAACCGTCGTGTCGTCGCTCATGATCCTCCTCGCCGTCCTCTTGAAGGGGGCAACGGGCCAAGCCCATATCATCTTACGGGTAGGGACGGGAAGCCCCGTCCATCCACATGTAGGAATTCCAAGGGGTTATGACCAGCTATCTGAAGACCACGGTGCTGCTCGCGGGCCTGACGGCGCTGTTCGTCGGCATGGGCTACCTGCTGGGCGGGCGGGGCGGCATGATGATCGCCTTCGTCATGGCGTTGGGCATGAACCTCTTCACCTACTGGAACTCCGGCAGCATGGTGCTGTCCATGTACGGGGCACAGGAGGTGGACGCCTATTCGGCGCCGCAGTTCTACGGCATCGTCCAGCAGCTGGCGCAGCGCGCCGGGCTGCCGATGCCCAGGGTGTACGTCATCCACTCCGACCAGCCCAACGCCTTCGCCACCGGCCGCAACCCGGAGAACGCCGCCGTCGCCGCCACCACCGGCCTGCTCAACATGCTGAGCGCCGAGGAGA
This sequence comes from Azospirillum sp., assembly GCF_050789165.1. Taxonomy (NCBI): domain Bacteria; kingdom Pseudomonadati; phylum Pseudomonadota; class Alphaproteobacteria; order Rhodospirillales; family Azospirillaceae; genus Azospirillum; species Azospirillum sp. Next base: position 17,832 of record NZ_JBOZRT010000067.1, on the reverse strand, counting down.
TCGCCGGCGTCATGGCGCACGAGCTGGCGCACGTGAAGAACCGCGACACCCTCATCATGACGGTGACCGCGACCATCGCCGGCGCCATCTCGATGCTGGCGAACTTCGGGATGTTCTTCGGCGGCTCGTCCTCGAACGACGAGCGCGGCGGCAACCCGCTGGGCTTCGTGGGATCGCTGCTGATGATGATCGTGGCGCCGTTCGCGGCGATGATCGTGCAGATGGCGGTCAGCCGCACCCGCGAGTACGAGGCCGACCGCATCGGTGCCGAGATCTGCGGCCGGCCGGACTGGCTGGCCCACGCGCTGGTGCGCATCCACGATGGCGTGGCGCGTTACGTCGAGCCGCACGCCGAGGCCAACCCGGCCACCGCGCACCTGTTCATCGTCAATCCGCTGCACGGCCGCAGCCTCGACAGCCTGTTCTCGACCCACCCGTCGGTGGAGAACCGCGTGGCCCGGCTGTACGCCATGGGCGGCGGCTATGCCCAGCCGTCCGGCCCGTGGGGCGGTGCCCGCCGCAGCCCGTGGGGGTGATCGCCTTTACCGATTGCCTTACCGATTGCATGGATTTCGGCCCCCGACTACGCTGCATTACCCTTTCGTATAGGGGTGGGCATTTGGGGGAAGCATGGCCGAGAATCAGAAATTCCGTCTCGTCACCCGGTCCGACTTCGACGGGCTGGTGTGCGCCGTCCTGCTGAAGGAGCTGGACATGGTGGACGACATCAAGTTCGTCCACCCGAAGGACATGCAGGACGGCAAGGTCGAGATCACGGCCCGCGACATCACCACCAACCTGCCCTACGTGGAGGGCGCCCACCTCGTCTTCGACCACCACCTGTCGGAGACCATGCGCGTCGGCAAGAAGCCCAACCACATCATCCACCCCGAGGCTCCCTCGGCCGCCCGCGTCGTCTACGACCATTTCGGCGGCGCGGCGCGCTTCCCGCGCGTCTCGGACGAGATGATGCGCGCGGTGGACCAGGCGGACTCCGCCCAGTACGGCCGCGACGACATCCTGAACCCCACCGGCTGGACGCTGCTGAACTTCCTGATGGACGCGCGCACCGGGCTGGGCCGCTTCCGCGAGTTCCGGGTGTCCAACTACCAGCTGATGATGGAGCTGATCGACTACTGCCGGCAGCACAGCATCGACCAGATCCTCGACCTGCCCGACGTCAGGGAGCGCGTCGACCTCTACACGCAGCACCGCGCGCCGTTCGAGGAGCAGCTGAAGCGCTGCTCCCGCGTCGAGGGCAACGTGGTCGTCCTCGACCTGCGCGGGGAGGAGACGATCTACGCCGGCAACCGCTTCATGATCTACGCGCTGTACCCCGAGACCAACATCTCGATCCACGTGCTGTGGGGCCTGAAGCAGCAGAACACGGTGCTGGCCTGCGGCAAGTCGATCATCGACCGCTCGTCGAAGACCAACGTCGGCGCCCTGATGCTGGAGTACGGCGGCGGCGGCCACCAGGCGGCCGGCACCTGCCAGATCGACAACGACAAGGCGGACGCGACGCTGGCGGAGATCGTGGCGCGGATGCGGGCGGACGGGTAAGCGTCCGCGCCGGGCCCCCCACCCAAACCCTCCCCATCTTCGACGGGGGAGGGCTTATTCCTCCCCCCGCGAAGTGGGGGGAGGTCAGGAGGGGGGGCGGCGCAAGAACGCTCCTCGACACCCCGCCCGCGGCGCGCTACATCCCGGGGATGACCGACGCCACCCTCGCCGCGCGCGTCGTCGCGCTGGACCTCCTGCGCGACGTTCTGCGCAAGAACCTGCCGTTCGACGATTCCTTCGACGCGCACCCCAAGCTCAAGGAGCTGGAGCCGCGCGACCGCGGCTTCGTGCGCATGCTCGTCTCCACCGTGCTGCGCCGGCTGGGCCAGCTCGACGCGCTGATCTTCGGCTGCCTCGACAAGCCCGGCCTGCCCAAGGCCGTCGTGCACGACGTGCTGCGCCTGGGCGCGGCGCAGCTGGTGTTCCTCAACACCCCCGCGCACGCCGCGGTGGACACCACGGTGGAACTGGCGGTCGCCGCCGGCGCGCCGCAGTACAAGGGCCTGATCAACGCCGTCATGCGCCGCCTCGCCCGCGAGGGTGCGGAGGCCGCCGGCCACCAGGACGCCGGCCGGCTCAACACGCCGGACTGGCTGTGGCTGTCCTGGCGGCAGGCCTACGGCACCGCCCGCGCCCGCGCCATCGTCGAGGCGCACCTGCACGAGGCCCCCCTCGACATCACCGTGAAGGCCGACCCGCCGGGCTGGGCCGAACGGCTGGAGGCTGCGGTGCTGCCCACCGGCTCGCTGCGCCGCGCGGCCGGCGGCTCGGTGACCGAGTTGCCGGGCTTCGACGAGGGCGCGTGGTGGGTGCAGGACCTCGCCGCCTCGCTGCCGGCCAAGCTGATCGGCGACATCCGCGGCAAGCGCGTCTACGACCTGTGCGCCGCGCCCGGCGGCAAGACGGCGCAGCTCTGCGCCGCCGGCGCCGACGTGGTCGCGGTGGACCGCTCGGCCAAGCGGCTGGAACGGGTGCGCGAGAACCTCGCCCGCCTGCACCTGTCGGCCGAGCTGATCACCGCCGACGTCGCCACCTGGGATCCGGGCGCGCCCGCCGACGCCATCCTGCTCGACGCGCCGTGCACCGCCACCGGCGCCATCCGCCGCCACCCCGACGTGCAGCGCCTGAAGACCGCCGAGGACGTGGCCAAGCTGTCCCGCGCCCAGGGGCGCCTGCTGGCGCACGCGGTGGACCTGCTGGCGGTCGGCGGCACGCTGGTCTACTGCACCTGCTCCATCCAGCCGGAGGAGGGCGAGGCGCAGATCGACCGCCTGATCGCCAAGGACCCGCGGGTCGAGCGCGTGCCCGTCACCGCGGACGAGCTGGACGGCCTGTCCGAGCCGATCAACGAACGCGGCGAGGTGCGCTCGCTGCCCGGCATGCTGGCCGACCGTGGCGGCATCGACGGGTTCTTTGTGGCAAGGCTGAGACGGTCGTCATAAACGTTAACGCCTCTCTTGCGGCCTTCGCGGCGAATTGATACGACACGAACCATGTCCTTGATGAATCGTCGCCGCGCGTCCGCTTTCGGCCCGGCCGGCTCCGCTTGCCGCGGGCCGGAGTGAGCGCCATGTCCGGGTCGCGCGACACGTTCGGCCGGTTCCGCGAGGGCGTCGCCCAGATCGCCTACGGCAATCCCATTTACCAACTGACGCTCGGCGGCCGCGCGCCGACGGCGCTGTCGGTGGTGCCGCCCGACCCCTGGCCGGGCGACGCCGACACCGGCACCCAGCTGCTGTCCGGCGTCTACCGCTTCGCCGGGCAGAAGGTCACCGGCCACCCGGCGGGCGAGCCGGAATGGCGGCCGCAGGGCGCCAGCCCGTTCTGGATCGCCGCGCTCAACGGGTTCGAGTGGATGCGCGACCTGCGCGCCGTTGGCGGCGACCAGGCGCGGCGGCTGGCCCGCGCGCTGGTGCTGTCGTGGATGGACCACAACGGCTCGTGGAACGCGCAGACCTGGGCGCCGGAGGTGCTGGGCGCCCGCATCTCCACCTGGATCGGCCTGCACGACTTCTACTGCGCCTCGGCGGACGACGAGTTCCGCATGCGCGTCTTCGACAGCCTCGCCCGCCAGACGCGCCACCTCGCCCGCGTCACGCCGGGCGCGCTGGAGGGCGCCGACCTGCTGGCGGCCGTGAAGGGCCTCGCCTACGGCGGCCTGTGCCTGCCGGGCAACGAGAAGCTGGCCGGCGACGCGCTGCGCCTGCTGGAGCGCGAGCTGCCGCGGCAGGTGCTGCCGGACGGGGGCCACGTCGAGCGCAGCCCCTCGGTCCAGCTGCGCGTGCTGCGCGACCTGATCGACCTGCGCGCGGTGCTGCGCGTCGCCCGCGTCGACACGCCGGAGGCGCTGCAGCACGCCATCGACCGCATGACGCCGGCCCTGCGCTTCTTCCGCCACGGCGACGGCGGGCTGGCGCTGTTCAACGGGGCGCGCGAGGAAGATCCAACGCTGATCGACGCCGTGCTGGCGCAGGCCGACGCCCGCGGCCGGCCGCTGAAGAGCGCGCCGCACACCGGCTTCGAGCGCCTCATCGCCGGGCGCACGCTGGTGCTGATGGACGCCGGCGCGCCGCCGCCGCCGGGCGTGGACGCCCGCGCGCACGCCGGCACGCTCTCCCTGGAGGTCTCCGTCGGCAAGGAGCGGCTGATCGTCAACTGCGGCGCGCACGCTGCCCCAGTCGGTCCCTGGCGCGCCGCGCTGGCCGGCACCGCGGCGCACTCCACCGTGTCGATGGCCGACACCAATTCGGCGGAGGTGCGCGAGGACGGCGGTCTGGGCCGCCGGCCCAGCCACGTGTCGTGCGAGCGGCAGGAGGTGGACGGCGCCGTCCTGGTGATGGCGACGCACAACGGCTACGCCCGCAACTTCGGCTACCTGCACCGCCGCCGCATCTACCTCGGCGAGAACGGCGAGGATCTGCGCGGCGAGGACCTGCTGGAGCCGGTGCTCGGCGCCAATCCGGGGGCGCAGCCCTTCACCGTGCGCTTTCACCTGCACCCGGCGGTGCAGGCGTCGGTGATCCACAACGGCCAGCAGGTGCTGCTGCGCCTGCCCAGCGGCGCCGGCTGGCGCCTGCACGCGGCCGGCGGCCTGCTGGACCTGGCGGAGAGCATCTATCTCGCGTCGGGCGACGAGCCGCGCCGCACCACGCAGATCGTGCTGACCGGCCATGCCGACGCCAACGGCACCACCGTGAAATGGGCCTTGCGCCGCGAGCGCAAGGGGGCGTAAATCCCCCGCGAATCTCCGGGTTGATGGCGTGTACCCCCACCCCAACCCTCCCCCGTCCAGCGGGGGAGGGAGTTTCGGCGTTTTCCCTCCCCCGCCCAGCGGGGGAGGGGCAGGGTGGGGGGCGTTACGCGGCCCGGTCTTGAACCGCAGGAGCCCACGTCGCCATGACCGCCGATACCGTCCGCATCACCCGCGCCCTCATCTCCGTCTCCGACAAGACGGGCCTCGTGGCACTCGGACAGGCGCTGGCGGCGCGCGGGGTGGAGATCCTGTCCACCGGCGGCTCGGCGCAGCGCCTCGCCGAGGCGGGCGTTCCGGTGAAGGAGGTCTCCGACCACACCGGCTTCCCGGAGATCATGGACGGCCGCGTCAAGACGCTGCACCCGCGCATCCACGGCGGCATCCTGGCCCGCCGCGACACGCACGCCGCCGCCATGCAGCAGCACGACATCCCGCCGATCGACCTGGTGGTGGTCAACCTGTACCCGTTCGAGGCGACGGTGGCGAAGGGCGCCGGCTTCGAGGACTGCGTCGAGAACATCGACATCGGCGGCCCCGGCATGATCCGCGCCGCCGCCAAGAACCACGACTTCGTCGCGGTCGTCACCGACCCCGAGGACTACGAGGCGCTGCTGGGCGAACTGGAGCGCAACGACGGCGCCACCACGCTGGCCCTGCGCAAGACGCTGGCGCAGCGCGCCTACGCCCGCACCGCCGCCTACGACGCCGCCATCTCCGCGTGGTTCGCCGGCCAGCTGGGCGAGACCTTCCCGCCGCGCTACTCGATCTCCGGCTCGCTCAGCCAGACCCTGCGCTACGGTGAGAACCCGCACCAGCAGGCGGCGTTCTACGTCACCGGCGAGCAGCGCCCGGGTGTCGCGACCGCCATCCAGCTCCAGGGCAAGGAGCTGTCCTACAACAACCTGAACGACACCGACGCGGCCTTCGAGCTGGTCGCCGAGTTCGAGCGCCCGGCCGTCGCCATCATCAAGCACGCCAACCCCTGCGGCGTCGCCGAGGGGGCCGACCTGCTGGAGGCGTACAACCTCGCCCTGCGGTGCGATCCGGTGAGCGCCTTCGGCGGCATCATCGCGCTGAACCGCTCGCTCGACGCCGCGACCGCGGAGGAGATCGCCAAGCTGTTCGCCGAGGTGGTGATCGCCCCGGACGCCGACGACGCGGCGCGCGCGGTGCTGGCGTCGAAGAAGAACCTGCGCGTGCTGCTGACCAAGGACATGCCGGACCCGGCGGCGCCGGGCATGATGATCAAGGCGCTGTCCGGCGGCTTCCTGCTGCAGAACCGCGACTCGGGCCGCGTCTCCCCGGCGGAGCTGAAGGTGGTGACCAAGCGCGCGCCGAGCGAGCAGGAGATGCGCGACCTGCTGTTCGCCTTCCGCGTCGCCAAGCACGTGAAGTCGAACGCCATCGTCTACACGAAGGACGGCGCCACGGTCGGCATCGGCGCCGGGCAGATGAGCCGCGTGGACTCCGCCCGCATCGCCGCCATCAAGTCGGCCGAGGCCTCCAAGGCCGCCGGCATCGCCGAGCCGCTGACCAAGGGCTCGGTGGTGGCGTCGGACGCCTTCTTCCCGTTCGCCGACGGCCTGCTGGCGGCGGCCGAGGCCGGCGTGACGGCGGTGATCCAGCCCGGCGGCTCGATCCGCGACAACGAGGTGATCGCCGCCGCCGACGAGAAGGGCTTGGCGATGGTCTTCACCGGCATGCGCCACTTCCGGCATTGACCGTTCCAATCCCTCCCCCTGCGGAGCAGGGGGAGGGAGGGGGGCTGCGGCCTCGGCATACACCCACGTTGCTGAGCAGTAAGCTCCTGAAAACATAGATATCTTCCCGTCATCCCCGCGCAGGCGGGGATCCATAAGTTCCACAATTGCGTGCTTCGGCAGTTATGGATCCCCGCCTTCGCGGGGATGACGGCTAAGCTATTGAAATGAGAGCGCGCTCGCCCCGCAACAGGTGCGTGCTGTTGAGCGGGGCTGGGGGAGCGACCTAGCGCCGGCCGAACATCATGCGGCCGAACAGGCTCGCCATGGTCAGCGGGCGCGTCGGCGCCGGGTCGAAGTCGTGGCCCGCGGTGCCGACGGAGTCCGCACCGTCCTCCACCGCCGCGCGCTCGGACTCGGGCACCAGCTGCACCACCTCGGCGGACGGAACCTGCTCCGCCTGTGCCTGTGCCTGTGCCTGCGCCGCCGCCATCAGGCGCGCCAGCAGGACGGCCGGGTGGTTCGAGAGGTCGCCGTCCCCTTCGCGGCCCTCGCCGCGGAACAGCGCCTCGTTGATGTTGGCGAAAGCCTCGATGTCCTTGATGTGCAACATACGCCGTGCCCTGCGCTGGATGCCCCTGCGGAGGCCCAAAGTTCGATTGTGCGCCGCAGCATAAGATTTTGCCAGAGAGAATATCCTCTCCGGCCTAGGATGCGCCCTGCACCGGGGCGGGCGGCGGCTCGCGCACGCCCAGCATCAGCAGGAACCCCAGTGCGAAGAACAGCATGGTCGAGGCCATGCCGGCGCGCTGGCTGGCGAACGCTTCCGTCGCCCAGCCCAGCGCCAGCGGGCCGAAGAAGCCGACCACCCGGCCCGACAGGCCGTAGAGCCCGAACATCTCCCCCTGCATGTGCGGCGGCGACAGCCGCGCCATCATCGAGCGCCCGGCCGCCTGCGCCGGCCCGAAGAACAGCCCGAGGCCGAGCGCCAGCACCCAGAACCACTGCTTCTCGGTCACCAGCAGCAGCGGCACGCCCGACGCCATCAGCCCGGCGACGCTGACCAGGATGGTGAGCCGCGCGCCGAACCAATCGTCGATCCAGGCGAAGCTCACGGCGCCCAGGCCCGCCACCACGTTGAGCGCGATGGCGAACAGCACGATCTCCTCGAAGCTCATGCCGAAGGTGCCGGCGGCGTAGATGCCGCCGAAGGCGGTGATGGTGTTGATGGCGTCGCGGTAGAGCGCGCTGGCGACCAGGAAGCGGACGATCTCCTTGTACCGCCGCGCCTCGCGCAGCGTGCGGCCCAGCGTCGCCAGCCCCTCGCGCACCGCCTGGGGCAGTGTCCGGCCGGTCGCCGGCTCGTCCGGCACCCAGAGGAACAGCGGGATGGAGAACAGCCCGAACCACGCGGCGACCAGCAGCGCCGTGGCGCGCACGTTCTCCTGGTCGGTGGTGGAAAACAGGCCGAACAGCGGCGCGTCGTTCTTGACGAAGCCGAACAGCGCCACGATCAGGCAGGCCAGCCCGCCGAAGTACCCGGTGCCCCAGCCCCAGCCCGACACGCGGCCGACCATGTGCTGCGGCGCCACGCCGGGCAGGGTGGCGTTGTAGAAGACGTTCGCCAGCTCGAAGGCGATGGTGCCCAGCCCCACCGCGACCAGCGCCAGCGTCATGGACGAGGGCTGCGGCGTCACCCACCACAGCACGGCGGTGAAGGCGACGGTCAGCGCGGTGAACAGCGCCAGCCATGGCTTGCGCCGCCCGGTGTGGTCGGCGACGGCGCCCAGAACCGGGCTGAGGATGGCGATGGCGAAGCCGGCCACCGCCATGGTGCGGCTCCAGGCGGCGGTGCCCGCCACCTCGTCCTGCGCCACGCCGCGGGTGAAGTAGACGGCGAAGATGAAGGTCGTGATGACCGTGTTGTAGGCCGAGTTCGCCCAGTCATACAGGCACCACGCGGCAACCGCGCGCCGGTCGAGGGTCATTCTGCGCTGTCCATGGCGGCTCTCCGGGTGGGAGCGCCATCCTAGCGGAAGCGTGGCGATGGGACAAACGCGATGGCCCCCTCCCTAACCCTCCACCTTCTTGAGGTGGAGGGAACTCCGCTGCTCTACCCCCTCCACCGCGCAGCTCTCGCGCAAGCGAAGCTTGCGCTGACGTGACAGGCGGATCCTCCGGATCCGCCGAGAGCGGGGGATGGCTGGGGAGGGGGCAAAAGCCGTGCCTACTCCTCGCGGTCGGCGGAGGGGCGCTTCTTCGGTGCGTCCTCGGCCGGCTTGACGTGGTTGGCGGCCTCGCGCAGGTGGCGTTCGATGGCGCTGTCGGGCACCTGGATGCCGGAGCCGGGGCCGCGCACCGGCTCCTCGGGCTTGGGCTGGTCGGTCATGACGTCCTCGCTCTTGGGTTGCTCGTCATAAGAGCAACAGCGCACGGCCGGCTGGGTTTCAGGCAAGCGCGGCTTCGGCGGGCGCCATGGCCGGGAAACGCAGGGTGAAGCGGGTGCCGCCGCCCTCGGCGGCGTCCAGGCGGATGCTGCCGCCCAGCTTGGCGGTCACCAGGTTGAAGACGATGTGCAGGCCCAGGCCGGTGCTGCCGGCGCCGCGGCGGGTGGTGAAGAACGGGTCGAAGACCTTGGCGCGGTGCTCCTCCGGGATGCCGCGGCCGTCGTCGGTGTAGGTCAGCTCGACCCAGCCGAGCTGCGGGCGGGTGACGGACAGCCGCATCACCCCCGTCCGCCCCGGCGGGTAGGCGTGCGTCACCGAGTTGACCACGAGGTTGGTGACGATCTGCGCCAGCACGCCGGGGTAGCCGTCCACCTCGATGCCCTCGGGGCAGTCCAGCTCGACGCGGTGGCCGGGCTTCTTCCAGGTCGGCGACAGGCTGAAGACGATCTCGTCCAGCCGCGGCTTGAGGGCGAAGCGGCGGCGGTCGTCGCTGGTCTGGTCCACCGCCACCTGCTTGAAGCTCTGCACCAGCTCCGCCGCGCGGGCGATGTTGGAGGTCAGCAGCGCGGAGATCTCCTCGGCGTCGGTGATGAACTGCTGGAACTCCGAGCGCTTGAGCGTGCCGCCGCCGGCCGCGGCCTTGATCCGCTCGGTCTCGCCGGCCAGGAAGCTGGCGCCGGTCAGCGCCACGCCGAGCGGCGAGTTGATCTCGTGCGCCACGCCGGCCACCAGCTGCCCCAGCGAGGCCAGCTTCTCCGATTGCACCAGCTGGGTCTGCGCGGTGACCAGCTGCTCGTTGGCGGCGCGCAGCTCGCGCTCGCGCCGGCGGTCCTCGGTGACGTCCAGGTAGACGCGCACCATGCCGCCGTCCGGCATGACGTTGCGGCGCACCTGGATGATGCGCCCGTCGCTGAGGTCCATCTCCTCCGGCCCCGCCTCGAAGGCGAAGGGCAGGTCGGCGCGGATCGTGCCCTCGCCGACCAGCGCCGACAGCATGTCCTCGTAGCGCAGCCCCTCGCGGAAGGCGAGGGAGGGGAAGATCGCCTCGGCCCGGCGGTTCCACACGCGCAGCCGGTGGTCGGCGTCGAACACCGCCAGCGCGTCGCTCATGCTGGCCAGCGTCGCCTGCAGGCGCTGCGACTGGGTGCGCAGCTCGCGCGTGCGCTCGGCCACCTGGAACTCCAGCTCGCGGGTCAGCGCGTTCAGCTCGTCGTAGAGGCGGGCGTTCTCCAGCGCCGCGGCGATCTGCGCCGCCAGCAGCCGCGGCGCCTCCAGCCGCTCGGCGACGAAGGCGGCGCGCGTCAGGTCGTTCTCCAGGTACAGCACGCCGACCAGCGCGCCCTGGCGCAGCAGCGGCAGGCACAGCACGGAGCGTGTCGCCCGCCCGTCCACGTACGCGTCCCCGGCGAAGCGCGGGTCCTCGGCGGCGTCGGCCAGCACCAGCGGCTCGCGCGTGCGCGTCACGTAGGCGACCAGCGAGGCCGGCGCGCGCGCCTCGGCCGAGGCCTCCAGCGGCTCGGGCGGCAGGGCGCGGTACGCGGCGCGCTCGGCGTCGCCCTCGGCGGCGACGTGCAGCGCCCCGTCGGCGGGGCCCATCAGCAGCACGCCGCGCACCGCCCCGGCGGTCTCCAGCACCGTGCGCATCAGCGTGCCGAGCAGCGCGTCGCGGCGGATCTCGCCGGAGATCGCCTCGGCCGCGCGCAGGATCGCCGCCACGTCCAGCCCGCCGGCGTCGCGCACGGTCGATGTGGTGTAGGTGCCCGACAGCGGCCCGGCGCCCGGCCAGACGCGCAGCAGGGCGGGGTGCCGGCGCTCCAGCTCGCGCACCTTGGCGGTGGCGCCCCAGCGCTCGTAGCCGTCGCGCGCCTGCGCCCGGTAGGCCAGCGCCGGGGTGTCGCGCCCGCGCTCCTCGTAGAAGGCGGCGGCGCGCTCGTTGGCGATCGCCTCCTCGCCGACGAAGCCGTTCTCGCGGGCGGCGGCGATGGCGGCGTCGTAGGCGCGCTCGGCCGCCGTGACCCGGCCGCGCCGGCGCAGGTGCTCGGCGTCCAGCAGCAGCAGGCGGTGGCGGTGGTTGCGCGGCCCCAGCGCCGCCAGCGTGCGGAAGCGGCGCCGCGCGTGCGGCAGGCGCGCCGGGTCGGCCAGCGCCAACAGCAGCAGCGCCAGCGGGTAGTTGGTGGTCGCGCGGATCTGGTCGAGGTGGCGGGTCAGCGCCGTGGCGATCCGCGTCGCGTCGGGCGTGCCGAAGACCACCGCCAGGTGCAGCTTCATCAGGTGCACGTTGGCCAGCATCAGGACGTTGCGGGTGGCCTCCATTTCGGCCAGCGTCGCGTCCTCGTCCATGTGCGCGCCGTGCAGGCGCGAGGGCTGGGCCGAGCCCTCCAGCAGGATGGCCGTCGCCTGCTCGAACAGGGTGAGGACCTTCGCCTGCAACGTGTTGCCGATGCGCTGGAGCAGGCGCTTCACCTCGGCGGTGTCCTCGGCGAAGTCCGGCAGCCGCTCCCCCGTCAGCCAGCCGCAGCGCAGCCATTGCAGCAAGTGGTAGCCGGCGCCCTCGCGGTCGCCGACGACCAGCGCCTGCTCGTAGGCGGCGCGGAAGCGCGGGCGCAGCGCCGGGATCGGCTCCGCCCAGTGCCAGCCGAAGGCGAGGAAGCCGAACACCACCCGCGGCGTGACGCCGAAGCCCTCGGCGGCCAGCACCTCGTCCACGCAGGGGCTGTGCTTCACCGCGTCGCGCCACGCCCCGGCGAAGCTGCACAGCGTCACCCAGGCCGACAGCGCCACCACCCGCATCGCCGGGTCGCCGGAGCGCAGCGCCAGCTCCACCGCACGGAAGGCGATGGGCACCGCCATGTCCTTGCGGGCGTACAGCACGCCGCCGAACACCACGAACACCAGCCGCGCCAGCGCCTTGAGGTCGGCGCCGCCGTAAAGCCCCTCTCCCTTCAGGGGAGAGGGGTTGGGGAGAGGGTCGTTACGGCTCGCAGAGCCGGATACAGAATCGTTGGCGGCCTGCCGGCCGCTGCCCCCCTCTCCCCAACCCCTCTCCCGCAAGGGGAGAGGGGCTTTGGAGGCCGCGGCGTGACGGGCCAGCATCAGCCGCCCGCGCAGCAGCGTCGCCACGGCGGCCAGCCTGCTCCCGCGCTCCGGCAGCGTGACGCCCAGCGAGCGCAGCGCGGCCAAGCCGGCCTCCGTCGCCTCGGCGACCTCGCCGCGGGCGACCAGGGCGGTGACGCGGATCAGGTGGGCGCGGATCGTCTCGCGCGGAGCGCGGGCGTGCGCCAGCGCGTCGGCGCACAGCCGCTCCATCATCTCCGCCTCGCCGCACACGCCGGCGGCGTCGGCGGTCTCCTCGTGCAGCGCCAGCGCCAGCGCGTGGTCGGTCCCCCACGGGGCGTCGCCGAGCAGCGCCAGCCCGGCGCGGCCGTAGCCGAACGCCGGCTCCGACGCGCCGGACGCCAGCGCTCGCCGCGCCGCGGCGAGGTTCAGCGCGGCGATGCGCAGCCGTTCCACAACGTCGCCGATCAGCGCGTGCGCGCGGTTCAGGTGGTCGAGGATGTCGAACAGATCCTCCGACCGCTCCGGGTCCGGCGTGCCGGACAGCAGCCGGCGGCCGGTGCGCAGGTGCACGGCGGCGCGCTCGCCTTCGGGGATCAGCGAGTAGGCGGCCTGCTGCACCCGGTCGTGCAGGAAGCGGTAGCGCACCTTCGGCCCGGCGCCGTCCGCCGTCGCGGCGGCGACGGTGCGGTAGGCGCCGTCCAGCGGCAGCACCAGCCCCTCGCGCAGCGCCGGCACCAGCGCCGCGGCCAGCTCGGCCGCCGGGGCGTCGCCGGCCGCGGCGAGGTCGGCCAGCTCGAACCGGCCGCCGACGCAGGCGGCGATGCTCAGCGTCGCGCGCGTCGCCGGGGCGAGGCGGCGGATCTTCTCGACCATCAGGTCGACCACGTTGTCGGTGCTGTCGCGCTGGGCGATGCGCGCGGCGTCCCAGGTCCACAGACCCGGCGCGCGGTCGAAGGCGATCAGCCCCTCCTCGTGCATCGCCAGCAGGAACTGGCCGAGGAAGAACGGGTTGCCCTGCGTCTTGGCGCGGCACAGCGCCGCCAGCTCGTCCACGCGCCCGTCGTCGCGGCGCGTCGTCTCCGCCACCAGCCGGCGCACGTCGGTGGCGGTCAGCGGCCCGACGCGCAACCGTTCCACCGGGCAGCCGTCGTCCTTCAGCCGCCTGGCCAGCGCGGCGACCGCGGCGGCGTCGCTGTCGTCGTCGCGGCAGGCGCCGATGACCAGCAGGTGCTTCATGTCTGGGTCGGCGATCAGCCTTTCCAGCAGCGCCAGCGACGGCCGGTCGGCCCATTGCAGGTCGTCGAGGAACAGCACCAGCGGCCGCTCCGGCCCGGTCAGCGCCGCGACGAGGTTCTGGAAGGTCAGCTGGAAGCGGAACTCCGCCTCGCTGGGCGCCAGCTCCGGCACCGGCGGCTGTTCGCCCAGCAGCAGCGCGAAGGCGGGGATCAGCTCGGTCACCACGGCGCCGTTGGAGCCGACGGCGCGGCGGACCGCCTGCGCGCGCTCCGCCAGCTCCGCCTCGCTGCCGGCCAGCAGCTGGCGGGCCAGCGCGTCGAAGGCCTGGATGACGGCGGAGTAGGGGATGGTGCGCTTGATCTGGTCGAACTTGCCCTCGACGAAGAAGCCGCGCAGCGCGGTCATCGGCTTCTGCACCTCGCGCACCAGCGCCGACTTGCCGATGCCGGCCGGCCCGGCGATCAGCAGCAGCTCGGCCCGGCCCTCGACGACGCGGCCGAAGCTGGCCAGCAGCGCCGCCACCTCCGCCTCGCGGCCGTACAGCGTCTCCGGGATGGCGAAGCGTTCGGAGCGGTCGTGGCGGCCCAGCACCAGCTTCGGCTGCTCGCCGGCCTCCAGCGCCGCGGCGCAGGCCTCCAGGTCGGCGATCAGGCCGGCGGCGCTCTGGTAGCGGGCCTCCGGGTCCTTGGCCAGCAGCTTCATGACGATGGCCGACACCGCGGTCGGCACGCCGTACTCCAGCGCGTGCGGGGTGGGCGGGGTGCGGGCGATGTGGCCGTGCACGACGCCCAGCGGGTCGGCGTCGCCGAACGGCGGCCGGCCGGTCAGCAGCCGGTACAGCGTGGCGCCCAGCCCGTAGAAGTCGGCCCGCCAGTCCACCGAGCGGTTCATCCGCCCGGTCTGCTCCGGCGCCATGTAGGCGACCGTGCCCTCCAGCGTGCGCACGTCGGCGGGGGCGGCGGATTCGCGGGCCAGCTCGGCGGCGATGCCGAAGTCGATCAGCTCCACCGTGCCGGTGGCCTGGTTCCAGACGATGTTGGCCGGGGTGACGTCCTTGTGGATCATGCCGGCGGCGTGCACGCGCCCCAGCGCCGAGGCCACCGCGATGCCGATGCGCAGCGCCTCCGGCACGCCCAGGCGGCCGCCCTCCAGCAGCCGGTCGAGGCTGGCGCCGCCGCTGTCGGGCATCACCAGGATCAGCCCCTCGGGCGAATCCTCGACGCCGTCCACGGCGACGATGCCGGGGCCGGCGAGGCGGCGGGCGATCTCGGCCTCCCGGCGGAAGTGCGGCACGTCGGCGGTGCCGGGGCGCGGGCGTTCCAGGCGCTTCAGCACGACGGGGGCGCCGTCCCCGGCGCGGCGGGCGCGCAGCACCGTCACCAGCGTGCCGCGATAGAGCACGTCCTGCACCTGGAAGCCCGCCGCCGCCATCATCGCCCCATCTCACCGGGCTCTGCGTCCCGGACTGCGAACGCGACTATACAGAGGCAATCGGGGGTTGGAACAGGGGAGTGGTGCCGCCGTATCAGTCCGCGATCGGGCGCAGCAGCAGGCGGATCTCGTCGCCGTGCGTGGTCTTGCGGACGCACTCCCAGGCGCGCTCCTCCAACTCAGGGTAGAGCAGCATCGGGTCGCGGTCGTGGTGCACGACGATCTCCTGCGCCTCGCCCGCCTCGATCAGGCGCAGCACGGCGGTCATCGGGCCGGGCGGGACGAGGCCGCGCACCTCGATGTGCATGACGTCGCCCTCGCGCCACGCCTCGCCCGGCTTGCGCAGGGTGGGCAGGCCGATGTCCGAATCGTCTGGCGGGCCGCCGTCGCGGTGGAAGCAGATGCGCCAGTGCCCCGGCCCGGCCGGGCGGCCCTGCGACATCAGGCCCTTGCCGGCCAGCACGCGGCGCAGCGGCGCCGGGTCGAACGGCGCCTCCAGGATCAGGTAGCCGCCGGGCGGCACCGCGTCGGCCGCCTGCAGAACCGCGGCGAAGGGGTCGCGCCCCTCGGCCAGCATCGGGCGGACGTCCACGGTGGCGGCGCCGGTCCGCTCGGCCTGCGCGAACCAGTCGTTGGCGGCGGGCGCGGGCGCCGGCGCGGGCGGGGCGGCGGGCGCCGCGCCGGCCAGTTCCAGCAGCCGCTCCACCGGCACCCCGGCGATGGCCGCGGCGTCGGCGAGGTGGATGCGCCCGGCCGGGACGTTGCCGGACTCGAGCAGCCGGCTCAGCGCGTTGTCGGGGCCGAGGCCCTCGGCGAGGCGGTCGGCGAGGCCGGGGTCGGCGCGCAGCGCCTGGGCGAGGGAGGTGTCGGCGGTCAGCGGCATGGCGGCGCCTCAGGGAAGCCAGTAGAGCGGATCCACCCCGAACACCAGGGGGTGGGCGTGGAGGATGGCGGCGTACAGCGCCAGCCCGCCGAGCACCCGCCCGACCCCGATCTCGCCCCACACGAGGCGCTGGCGGCCGGACAGGATGGCGGCGAAGGGCACGGCGCTGGTCTCGGCGCGGAAGGCGGCGGCCTCGGGCGCGGGGGAGCGGCGCAGCACCCAGTCGTTCTTCACCATGGCGAACAGCGCGATGGCCGCCATGGTCGCGAACAGGATGACGCGCCGGGCGTCGCCGGTGGCCTGCAAATGCAGCAGCGCCCACAGCAGCAGGCCCATGGAGCCGGGAAAGCGGGTGATGCGGTAGATGCCGGCGGCCGGGCGGGGCGCCGCCGGCTCGCCGAACTTGGTCGTCACCCGCGCCACCATCAGGATGAAGGCGACGGGCATCAGCGCGACGGCCAGCTTGGCGGCGTCGTCGGCGGGGAAGAACAGGTGGCCGGCGGTGTCGGCCCCGCGGTAGGCCAGCACGAACAGCGTCAGCGTCGCGATCGACAGCAGCGAGTGCAGCGTCATGAAACCCGGCCGCCCCAACCGCCCGAGCAGGGCCGGGCGCACCCCCGGCCAGGAGGGCACGGCGTGGCTGAGGAACAGCAGGATGGCGGAAGCGAGGTACAGGAGGGTCGGCATGGGTCAATCTCCGTCCGCACTGTACAGCATGGAAGCCGGGTGGTGCGTCTTGACGATGGTCAAGTTGGCTGGCAGCGAACGGAACCCGCGCCCCACGGCCGGGGTTCCACCCGCGGGGTGGAGCTGGATATGCACGTGCCTTGCGGTGCTGCATGTCCCTGACTTCAAGAACTTAACCGTCATCCCCGCCTTCGCGGGGATGACGAACCGAGGCTTCCCGTAGAGTGGGGGCGGGAGAGCGCATGACCGAATGGGTCACCGGAATCGTGGCGGAGTTGGGCTATGGCGGGATCTTCCTGCTGCTGGTGCTCGCCCGCGTCGTGCCGCCGGTGCCGGCGGAGACGGTGATCCCGCTGGCCGGCATGGGGGCGGCGACCGGCACGTTCAACCTCGCCGCGGTGATCCTGGCCGGCGGGCTCGGCTCGGCGGTGGGGGAGCTGTTCTGGTACCTGCCGAGCCGGCTGCTCGGGCGCGAGCGCTTCGTCGCCTTCCTGCGCCGGCACGGCCGCTGGATCACCGTGAAGCCGGAGCAGGTGGAGCAGGCGACCGACTGGTTCGCGCGGCGCGGCGGCATCGCCGTGCTGCTGTGCCAGCCGCTGCCGGGGTTGCGCACGCTGATCTCGATCCCGGCCGGGGCGTGCGGGCTGCCGCTGGCGCCGTTCTTCCTGTACGCCGTGGCGGGCTCGTGCGTGCAGGTGTCGACCCTGGCGGTGACCGGGTACCTGGTGCGCTCGGGCTTCCCGCAGCTGGCCGACTACGTGGTGTCGGCGGCGCTGGCGATGGCGGCGGCGGTGCTGGTGGCGTACGTGGTCCGCGTCGTCCGCCACCGGGGGAGCGGCTGAGGAACATTCGCCCCACCGCGGGCGTTGCTGGGGCGTTCCGTCGAGAAGGAAGCCCCGCCATGACCCGCGCCGCGTTCGCCGCCGTCCTGATGTCGTTCGGTCTCGTCGCCTGCGTGAACGACATTCCCCCGCCCACCGCGCAGATGGGCGCCTCCAGCCAGGCCATCCTGACCGCCGAGCGGGCCGGCGCCGCCGTCTACGCGCCGGTCGAACTGCAGGACGCGCGCGCCAAGATGGTGGCCGCCGACGCGGCGATGCGCGCCGACAACCGGATCGAGGCGCGCCGCCTCGCCGAGGAGGCGCAGGCCGCCGCCAACCTCGCCACTGCCCGCACGCAGACCGCGCTCGCCCAGGGCGCCGCGCCGCCGGCGCCGCTGGCCGGCAGCTCGACCACCGTCACCACCACGGTGCCCGCCCCGCCGCCGGCCTACGGCGGCCCGACCTCGTGGAGCCCGCAGGGCATCCAGCCGAGCGGCTCCACCACCACGACCACCACGACCACCGGTCCGCTGCCGGCGTGGACGCCGGACACCACCACCTCGGTCGAGGCGGGCAAGAGCGTCAGCGTCGGCGTGCCGCGCTGACGACGTTTTACCCCCACCCCCTCCCTTGTATGTTGATGATCGAGTAAAGTGAGTGCGACGGATCGGTCCGGGGCGGGTGGCCACCCGCCCCGGACCGCCGGGCGGCAGCCCGGCCCGACCCAGGCCCGTGAGGCCGCGCGGGCGCAGGG
>NZ_JBOZRT010000066.1:0-21217 GCF_050789165.1 Azospirillum sp. | reverse complement strand
TGTGGCAGTTGCGGCATTCCAGCGAATCGTTGGCCTTGAAGCGCGCCCACTCGTGCTTGGCGAGTTCCAGGCGCTTGGCGTCGAACTTCTCAGGCGTGTTCACCGAGCCCAGGATCCAGTGATAGACCTCGTTGGAGGCCTGGATCTTGCGCATGATCTTGTGCACCCAGTCCTTCGGCACGTGGCAGTCCGGACAGGTCGCGCGCACGCCGGTGCGGTTCTGGAAATGGATGGTCTTCTTGTACTCGGCGTAGACGTTATCCTTCATCTCGTGGCACGAGACGCAGAAATCCATCTGGTTGGTCGCCTCCATGGCGGTGTTGAAGCCGCCCCAGAACACGATGCCCGATATGAAGATCACCGCCGCGCCGACCAGCGACGCACCGAAGATCCGCCAGCGGCCGAGACGGGCCCAGAGTGTGCCCAGCGCCATGTCACCACCCATTCGATCTGATTGCAAAGAAAGGGCGGGCTTGGTTGCCCAATTGCCCGCCCCCGTTTCCCGAAAATGAACCTACCCGGCCGAAGCCGGGTAGGATTTGACCGCAGTCAAGCTCAGTAGATGTCGTGCTGGGTGTTCAGCACGTTGAACTTGCCCGTCGGGGTGATCAGCTTCGGATCCTTGATGACGGTCTTCAGCTTGCGGGTCTTGTCGTCGAGGACGACGATCGCCGACGGGTCGGTCTTGCCGGCCCAGATCGAGAACCACACCTCGTCGCCCTTGGCGTTGTACTCGGCGTGCACGACGCGCTTGATCGCCTTGGTCTCCGGCAGTTCGGCCAGCTTGGCGACGTTGATGATCTCCGGCCCCTTGTCGAGGTTGGAGATGTCGTACACCGAGACGGACTCGGCCAGCTCACGCTCCGGATGCAGCGGGGCGTCGGCCCAGAGGTTCTTGGACTTCGGGTGCGTCTTGACGAAGAGCGAGCCCGCGCCGTGGTTCTTCAGCTCGGCCACGACCTTCCAGGCGCTCTCCTTGTGCTTCTCCGGATCGGTGCCGATCAGGGTGATCACGTCGGAGCCCAGGTGCGAGGTCGCCCAGACCGGACCGAACTTCGGATGGACGAAGTTGGCGCCGCGGCCGGGGTGCGGCTTCGACTTGGTGTCCACCAGGGCGGCGAGCTTGCCTTCCTTGGTGTCAACCACCGCGACCTTGTCCGAGGCGTTGGCGGCCACCAGGAAGTAACGCTTGGACGCGTCCCAGCCGCCGTCGTGCAGGAACTTGGCGGACTCGATGGTGGTTTCCTTGAGCGCCTTGATGTCGGTGTAGTCGACGAGCTTGATCATGCCCGTCTCCTTCACGTTCACCACGAACTCCGGCTTGATCGGCGACGCCACGATGGAGGCGACGCGCGGCTCCGGATGGTAGGTGCCGTCGATGGTGTTGCCGCGGGTCGAGACGATCTTGAGCGGCTCCAGGGTCAGGCCGTCCATGATCACGTACTGCGGGGGCCAGTAACCGCCGGCGATCGCGTACTTGTCCTCGAAGCCCTTGGACTTCGACGTCTCGACCGAGCGGGCGTCGAGCGCGGTCTTGATCGTCGCGACGACCTCCGGCTTCTCCATCCACAGGTCGATCATGTCGAGCTTGCCGTCGCGACCGATCACGTAGACGTAACGGCCCGACGCCGAGATGCGCGAAATGTGGACCGCGTAGCCGGTCTTGACGATGTTCCAGATCTTGTGCGTGTCGCCGTCGATCAGGGCGACCTCGCCGGTGTCGCGCAGCGTCACCGAGAACACGTTGTCAAGGTTGACGGTGTTCATCTTCTTGGTCGGACGCTTGTCCGGCGCAATGACGACCTTCCAGCTGTCCTTCATCTCCTTCATGCCCCACTCGGGCGGAGCGTCGGGAGTCATCTGGATGTAGGTGGCGACGTTCTTGATCTCATCCTTGCTCAGGATGTCGTCGAAGTTCGGCATGCCGCCTTCGGTGCCCAGCGTCAGGATCTTCTCCAGGCGCTGCTGGCCGAGCTTCTTGGTGGCCTCCGGCTCCAGGTTCTTGCCAGTGGCGCCCTTGCGCAGCACGCCGTGGCAACCCGCGCAACGCTCGAAATAGATCTTCGCGCTTTGATCCTTGGCTTCCTTCGACAGCGACGGGTCCGCCGACTGAGCCGAAGCGGAGACCGGCGCCATCGCCAGCAACGCCGGAAGCGCCACCGACGCGGCCCAAAGGGCCCGACTGCTCCACCGCATATTTGTTCTCCCAAGACATGAGGCAATTACAAAACCGCTTATAGGAGTGGCCCCATGCCCCAACCTTGACTTTGGTCAACCTCCTGGGAGTGCTAATTATTAGGCCTAAGCTGAAAGGCGTGTGGTCGGAAAACGTAGGATTTCTGCCGCTTTTTTGGGCTTGGTCGGGCTGACGGCGGGTTCGGCCGCCCCCTTCTGCCGGGGCGCCGGGGCCGCCCGGTCATTTCGCCGCACCCCGTCGTCCGCCGGCGCGTCCTCGCCGCACAGGTACAGGTGGCGTAGGCGCGCCACGTCCTCGACGTGCACCGTGTTGCCGGTGGTGCGCACGCCGAAGACGCGCAGCCGACCCAGCACGCGCGACAGGCTCTCCGGCTCCATGCCCAGGCGGCTGGCGATGATCACCTTCTTGAGCGGCAGAACGGCGCTGGCCGGCCCTTCGTCGGTGTCGAGCAACGACAGCAGGAAGCCGCAGACACGGCGGATCGGCGTGTGCTCGCGCAGGGTCCGCACCTCGCGCCGCAGGTGGCGGTTCCAGTGGCTGAGCGCCGAGAGCATGCGGCAGGCGAGGTCCCGGTTTTGTTTCAGACCGGCGAGGAACGGCTCGGCACGCACACGCACCAGCGCGGCGTCCTCGATCACCTCGGCGCTGACCGGGTAGTGGCCGCTGGCGAACATGGCGCCCTCGGCGAAGGAGGACACCGGCTCGACCACCTCGACGATGCTCTCCTTGCCGTCCTCCAGCAGGGCGAACAGCTTGACCCGTCCGGCCAGCAGGATGAAGAAGGCGTCGGCCGGGTTGCCGGCCTCGAACAGCATGGCGTGGTTGCCGTGCGATTCGATCATCGCGTTGCCGAGCAGGTCGCCCAGCACCTCGGGCGGCACCTTTTCGAAGATCGGCAGGCCGGCGACCAGCGCCGGGTCGAGCCGCTGGCGCCGGCAGCCCTTGGCGGACCGACAGCGGCCGGGCGTCCCGGCGGGAGCGCGCAGCGGGCAGATCTTGGCGTAGGCCCCGAGTCCGCAGGTCATGGCATCTCCCTCATGAGTCCAGATCGGCGCGGCAGAAGCGGCGCAGTGCGCCGAGGTCATCCACCAGCACGTCGTCGGCGCGCGCCATCACCCCGTGCGGGCGCAGCTTGGCGAAGGCGCGCGACAGGCTTTCCGGCTGCATGCCCAGCCGCTCGGCCAGCTGGTTCTTGCCGCAGGGCAGCGGCAGCCGGACCCGGCCGTCGCGCCGCTCGCCCGCCAGCCCGAGCAGGAAATTGGCCAGACGCCGCGTGGTGCAGCGCAGCTTCAGTTCGGTGATCTCGTGGATCATGCCGCGCAGACGCGCCGACGCCCCGGCGAGCAGGGCCAGCGCCACCTCGAACCGCTCGTCCAGGTGTTCCAGGAACGGCCCGGCGGCGACCGCCAGCGTGCGGGAGGGTAGAAGCGCGCGCGCCGTGACGCCGTGCGCGCCGCGGTCGAACACCGCCTCGTCGCCGGCCACGTCGCCGGGCGAGAGCAGGTCGAGCACCACCGAATCGTTGGCCGCGTCGCTGGCCTCCGGCGCGCACAGGCCGACGCTGCCCTCCAGCAGCACGTGAAACCGGTCGGCGCCGTCGCCCGCGGCGAACAGCACGTCGCCGGCGTTGAAGCGCACCACCGCGCCGTAGCCGACCAGGCGCCGCAGGTCGGCGGGGGAAAGCAGGCTGAGGAACGGGCTCTTCGCCACGGTCCTGACGAGGTCGGCGTCCATGGGCTCGGTCGGATCCGCAACTGATCTTCGTCAGACCCTACGTCCTATGACCCGAGGCCCCGCTTGACCGCAGTCAAGGATACCGCGCCGCAACCGGGGAATATGGGACCACCCTGGCGATGGTGCCCGCGGTCGCGGCCGCCGCCATTCGGAAATTTGAACCTCTCCGTACACCAGGGCAGGAGGGGTTCTCGCATGCATACCTTGCAACAAGGATCCACGCGATGACGGAGCGTTTTACAAAGGCGGCAGCGCGGAACATCTTCTTCGGCGGCTCGCTCTTCTTCTTCGTGGTGTTCATCTCGCTGGTCGCGATGAGCCACAACTATATTCTTACCAAGAGCACGAACACGGCAACGCTCACGGACGACGTCGCGCGCGGCAAGCACGTCTGGGAGAAGCACTCGTGCATCAACTGCCACTCGCTGCTGGGTGAAGGCGCCTACTTCGCGCCGGAACTGGGCAACGTGTGGGTCCGCTACGGCGGCGACAAGGACGCGGAAGGCGCCACCAGCGCGCTGAAGGGCTGGATGGCCGCTCAGCCGTCGGGCGTCGAAGGCCGTCGTCAGATGCCGCAGTTCAACCTGTCCGACAAGGAACTGGACGATCTGATCGCCTTCTTCCGCTGGACGAATTCGATCAACACCCAGAACTGGCCCCCCAAGGTGTCCGGCTGAGGAGACTTGATCCATGAAGTACGCTACGCAAAAAGTCGCTCTGCCCTACTTCTACGGAGCCCTGCTGCTCTTCGCGGTGCAGGTTCTGGTCGGTATCCTGGCGGGCGCGGTCTATGTTATGCCGAACCTGTTGTCGGAGCTGCTGCCCTTCAACATCCTGCGCATGATCCACACGAACGCCCTGATCGTGTGGCTGCTGATGGGCTTCTTCGGCGCTGCCTACTACCTGATCCCGGAAGAATCCGAGCGTGACATCCACAGCCCGACGATTGCCTACGTGCAGTTCGGCCTGTTCATGTTCGGCGCGCTGGCCGCGGTCGTCGGCTACGTCTTCCGCATCCACGAGGGCCGCGAGTTCCTCGAGCAGCCGCTGTGGATCAAGGCCGCCATCGTCGTGGTGGCGCTCATGTTCCTCTACAACGTCAGCCTGACGGTGCTGAAGGGCCGCAAGACGGTCATCACCAACATCCTGCTGATGGGCCTGTGGGGCATCGCACTGTTCTTCCTGTTCGCCTTCTACAACCCGGCGAACCTCGCGCTCGACAAGATGTACTGGTGGTTCGTCGTCCACCTGTGGGTCGAGGGCGTGTGGGAACTGGTGATGGCCTCGATCCTCGCCTTCCTGATGATCAAGATGACCGGCGTTGACCGCGAGGTCGTCGAGAAGTGGCTGTACGCCATCGTCGGTCTGGCGCTGTTCTCGGGCATCCTGGGCACCGGCCACCACTTCTACTGGATCGGCACGCCGGGCTACTGGCAGTGGATCGGCTCGCTGTTCTCCACGCTGGAAGTGGCGCCGTTCTTCGCCATGGTCGTGTTCGCCTTCATGATGGTCTACAAGGGCGGCCGCAACCACCCGAACAAGGCCGCCATGCTGTGGTCGCTGGGTTGCTCGGTGTTCGCGTTCTTCGGCGCCGGCCTGTGGGGCTTCCTCCACACGCTCGCCCCGATCAACTACTACTCCCACGGCACGCAGGTCACCGCGGCGCACGGCCACCTGGCCTTCTACGGCGCCTACGTGATGATCAACCTGGCCATCATCACCTACGCCATGCCCCTGCTGCGCGGCCGCGAGCCGTACAACCAGGTGCTCAACATGTGGAGCTTCTGGCTGATCAGCTCGGGCGTCGCCTTCATGACCTTCGCGCTGACCGTCGCGGGCGTCGTGCAGGTCCACCTGCAGCGCGTGCTCGGCATGGGCTACATGGAGGTGCAGGACCAGATCGGCCTGTTCTACTGGATGCGCCTCGGCTCCGGCCTGGTGATCCTGGTGGGCGTGCTGCTGTTCATCTACTCGGTCGTCGGCCCGGTGATGGCTGCCAAGCCTGCCCGCTCCGTCGGTCTGCAGCCGGCCGAGTAACTCCGGTCTGCAACAAGAACCCCGCCGGTGCGAGCCGGCGGGGTTTTTTGTTTTCCAGGCGATGCGAGCACGTCGCAGCCAACTTGACGATGGTCAAGGGAATCCGGACCGCCGCGGTCAACTATGCCCACAGCAGTCGAATCCCTCGGAGATGTCCCGATGTCCGTCACCCCGCTCGCCGCCGCGCACGCAGCAGACACCCCGTACTACCAGCCGATCGGCGACGAGTGCGAGCTGTTCGAGCACGCCTACCGACACCAGCTGCCGATGCTGCTGAAGGGGCCGACCGGCTGCGGCAAGACCCGCTTCGTCGCCCACATGGCGGCGAAGCTCGGACGCCCTCTCTACACCGTGTCGTGCCACGACGACCTGACCGCCGCCGACCTGACCGGCCGCTACCTCATCAAGGGCGGCGACACCGTCTGGGTGGACGGGCCGCTGACCCGCGCCGTGCGCGAGGGCGCCATCTGCTACCTGGACGAGGTCATCGAGGCGCGCAAGGACGTCACCGTCGTGCTGCACCCGCTGACCGACGACCGCCGCATCCTGCCGATCGACCGCACCGGCGAGACGCTGGAGGCGCCGGACAACTTCATGCTCGTGGTGTCCTACAACCCCGGCTACCAGAACGTCCTGAAGGCGCTCAAGCCCTCCACCCGCCAGCGCTTCATGGCGATGGAGTTCGACTTCCCGCCCGCCGAGCTGGAGATCGACGTGGTCGCCAAGGAGAGCGGCTTGGCCAAAGAGAAGGTCGTGCCGCTGGTCCGCCTCGCCAACGCGTTGCGCGACCTCAAGGGCCAGGACCTGGAGGAAGGCGTCTCCACCCGCCTGCTGGTCTACTGCGCCACGCTGATCCGCTCGGGCATCAAGCCGGACCGCGCCATCCGCTCGGCCATGCTGGAGCCGCTGACCGACGACACCGATGTCCGTCAGGCGCTTCTGCGCGTTGCACAGATCACGTTGGGCTGATCCAGGGGTAAGGACCATGGGCATCTTCGAGCCGGAGGAGCTGGTCGGGCGCCATTGGCACCGGCTGGTCGGCAACCGTTCCAGCTACCCGCACCATCCCGAGGCCGCGGTGGCGCTGGAGGGGCTGCGCCACCGGCTCGCGGTGTTCTACCGCGGCCTGGGCGGCGACCACGGCGTGCGGCTGGCGGCCGGCGCCAAGGCCGAGTCCGGGCACCGGCTGTCGCTGCTCGACCGCATCGGCCTGGGCGTGGAGAAGGTGGACAAGGCGACGCTGGACGGCGAGGTCCTCCAGTTGCCGCCCTCCATCGACCTGTTCCCCGAGGCGCGGCTGAACGAGCTGCTGTACGAGTGGTTGGCGGCGTTCTTCGCGCACGCCGAGCCGCTCGGCGAGCGGCCGGGCGATCCGCTGCAGGCCGACGTGCAGGCCCTGCGCGCCACGGCGCGGGCGGTGCGCCGGGCGCTGGCGCGCTTTCCGGGGCTGCGGGCGATCCACGCGGAACTTGCTGCGGCGACGCTCGCCGCCCGGCCAAAGCGCAGCCTGCCCAAGCCGGAGGCCGAGGTCGAGGAGGCCGTCGCGGCGCTGCTCGCCGATCCCGACGCCACCGCGCACCGCATGCTGAACGAGGCGGTGCCGCTGGAGCTGTTCAAGGCGCAGCACGGCTACCAGCCGTTCCTGCCGGTGCCGCTGTGGGGCGAGGCGATCAACCGGCCGCCGAGCGAGGGTTTCGACCGCCCGGACGACGACAGCGAATCCGGCGGCGGCCAGGAGAAGGACAGCCAGCGCCGCAAGGCCAGCCGCCGCGACAGCGACCAGACCAACCGCGACGACCCGCTGATCCTCAACCGCTTCGACACGATGATGTCGATCGCGGAGATGGTGAACCTCAACCGCAAGACCGAGGACGACGACCAGGACAGCGCGCAGAAGGCGGTGGAGGAGACCGACGAGATCTCGCTGGGCCAGAACGACCGCAAGGCGTCGACCAAGCTGAAGCTCGACCTCGACATCGCGCCGGGCGCCGCCGACACCGGGCCGATCCGCGCCGAGATCACGTACCCCGAGTGGGACTACCACCGCGGCGTCTACCACAAGGACTACTGCCGCGTCGTCGCCGAACCGGCCTCCGAAGAGGGCGAAGACTGGGAACCGGACGACGCCTCCCGGCGCCGCATCCGTGCCGTGCGCCGGCAGTTCGAGGCGCTGCGGCCCCGCCGCATGGTCTTCCCCGGCCAGCCGGACGGCGACGAGGTGGACCTCAACGCCCTGGTGCGCAGCCACGCCGACAAGCGGGCCGGCGGCATCGCCAACGAGCGTGTCTACCTCCAGGTCCGCAACGCCATTCCGGACCTTGCGGTGGCGGTGCTGGTGGACAACTCGCTGTCCACCGATTCGTGGATCGAGGACCGCCGTGTGCTCGACGTGGAGAAGGAGGCGCTGCTGGCGCTGACGCACGGGCTGACCGCCTGCGGCGACAGCCACGCGGTGTACGCCTTCACCTCGAAGAAGCGGTCGTTCGTCAACGTGAAGACGTTGAAGGACTTCGACGAGCCGCAATCGGCGAAGATCGACCGCCGCATCCAGGCGCTGAAGCCCGGCCACTACACCCGCATCGGTGCGGCACTTCGTCACGTCACCACGAAGCTGGCCGAACGGCCGAACCGGCAGAAGCTGGTGATCCTGCTGTCCGACGGCAAGCCGAACGACATGGACCACTACGAGGGCCGCTACGGCATCGAGGACACTCGAAAGGCGGTGCTCGAGGCGCGCAAGGAAGGTCTGGCGGTGTTCGGCATCACCGTGGACGCGCACGCACGCGACTATTTCCCAACGCTGTTCGGGCGGGGCGCTTACGCGATCTTCCCGCACATCAGCCGGCTGACCGTGGCCCTGCCGGCTCTGTACAGGCAGCTGGCACGCTGATTTTCTGCGTTTCTGTCCGGTCCCCCACCCAACCCTCCCCCACTTCGCGGGGGAGGGCTTTCTTGTTTCCCTCCCCGCGAAGTGGGGGAGGGTCAGGGAGGGGGCCCAGCGCCACGCCTTCCCCACACCACCCCACTTGATTATTGTCAAAATTTCCACCACACCCCACGAACACACGTCGTTTTAGAAGGATTCTCAACGCTTGACCGGCGTCAAGGTGGAGCTTCTGCTTTTTGCATAGAAACGAAGGCGAAGATCACTTCGCTGGTCTTTAGCCACGCACTGCGTGGCACCATCTCTCCCATAGGATGCCCCTTAGCGTCCCTCGACAACATCGAGGGACGCTTTTTTTTGCCCGGACGGCACCACGACCCAAACCGTTGTGCACCGCCCGAAGGGGTGTATAAGGGGGGCCGAAAATGCGCCCTCCCCGTTGCGCGCCTTCGGCGCCGCCGGAGGCGGGGTTCACACCGGAAGGAACGCCTTTCATGCCCGACGACAGCAGCCCGGCCCGCGGCGCCAACAGCCTCTTCCCGCTCGGCAAGGACGAGACCCAGTACCGCAAGCTCACCTCCGACCACGTCTCCGTCGTCGAGTTCGACGGCGAACAGGTCATCAAGGTCGAGCCGGAGGGTCTGCGCCTGCTCGCCGAGGCGGCGTTCTGCGACATCAACCACCTGCTGCGCCCCGGCCACCTCCAGCAGCTGCGCAACATCCTCGACGACGCCGAAGCCTCGTCGAACGACAAGTTCGTGGCGCTCGACCTGCTGAAGAACGCCAACATCGCCGCCGCCGGCACGCTGCCGATGTGCCAGGACACCGGCACCGCCATCGTCATGGGCAAGAAGGGCCGCCGCGTCTTCACCAAGGGCGGGGACGAGCAGGCGCTGGCCACCGGCGCCCGCGACGCCTACCTGAAGCGCAACCTGCGCTACAGCCAGCTGGCGCCGCTGTCGATGTACGAGGAGAAGAACACCCGCAACAACCTGCCCGGCCAGATCGAGATCTACGCCGAGGGCGAGGACGCCTACAAGTTCCTGTTCATGGCCAAGGGCGGCGGCTCGGCCAACAAGACCTTCCTGCATCAGGCGACCCCGTCGGTGCTGGCGCCGGACCGGCTGCTGAAGTTCCTCGAGGACAAGATCAAGTACCTCGGCACCTCGGCCTGCCCGCCCTACCACCTCGCCGTGGTGATCGGCGGCCTGAGCGCCGAGCAGAACCTGAAGACGGTCAAGCTGGCCTCGGCCCGCTACTACGACAGCCTGCCGACCTCGGGCTCCGAGGACGGCCACGCCTACCGCGACCTGGAGATGGAAGCGGCGATTCACAAGCTGACGCAGGGCATGGGCATCGGCGCGCAGTTCGGCGGAAAGTACTTCTGCCACGACGTGCGCGTCATCCGCCTGCCGCGCCACGGCGCCTCGCTGCCCATCGGCATCGGCGTGTCCTGCTCGGCCGACCGTCAGGCGCTGGGCAAGATCACCAAGGACGGCATCTTCCTGGAGCAGCTGGAGCGCGATCCCGCCAGGTACCTGCCGGAGATCGAGGACAGCCAGCTGTCCGGCGAGGTGGTGAAGATCGACCTCACCAAGCCGATGAGCGAGATCCGCGCCATCCTCAGCCAGTACCCGATCCGCACCCGCGTGTCGCTGACCGGCCCGCTGATCGTCGCCCGCGATCTGGCGCACGCCAAGCTGCGCGCCCGCCTGGACGCCGGCGAGCCGCTGCCCGACTACTTCAAGAACCATCCGATCTACTACGCCGGCCCGGCCAAGACGCCGGAAGGCATGCCCTCGGGCTCCTTCGGCCCGACCACGGCCGGCCGCATGGACAGCTTCGTTGACCAGTTCCAGGCGGCGGGCGGCTCGTTCGTCATGCTCGCCAAGGGCAACCGCAGCCCCGAGGTGACCGAGGCCTGCCGGAAGTACGGCGGCTTCTACCTGGGCTCGATCGGCGGCGCCGCCGCCCGTCTGGCGCAGGACTGCATCAAGAAGGTCGAGGTGGTCGAGTACCCCGAGCTGGGCATGGAAGCCATCTGGCGCATCGAGGTGGAGGACTTCCCGGCCTTCATCATCGTCGATGACAAGGGCAACGACTTCTTCAAGGAGTTGAAGCTGCCGTAATGACCGACGAGGGAGGGGCCCCGCCCCTCCCTCGCACGTCATTTCCCCGTCATCCCCGCTTCGCGGAAATGACGGACGAGGAACGCAGCGGCTCTCGCAGCAACGTCACAGGCGCATGACTCCCGACCAGATCCAGGCCCGCGTCCTCTACCGGGACGGCCTCACGCTCGTCATCGACAAGCCGGCCGGGCTGGCGGTGCACGCCGGGCCGGGGGGCGGCGACAACCTGGAACGCTATTTCGACCATCTCCGCTTCGGCTTCCCGAAGCCGCCGGGGCTGGCGCACCGGCTGGACCGCGACACCTCGGGCTGCCTCGTGCTGGGGCGGCACCCGAAGGCGCTGCGGCGGCTGGGCAAGCTGTTCCAGGAGGGGCGGGTCGGCAAGACCTACTGGGCGGTGTGCGCCGGGACGCCGCCGGCCGACCAGGGGCGAATCGAGCTGCCGCTGAAGAAGCAGAGCAACCGCACCGGCGGCTGGCGCATCGTCACCGCCGAGGACGGGCAGAGCGCCGTCACCGACTACGAGGTGCTGGGCCGGGCCGAGGGGATGAGCTGGGTCGCCTTCCACCCGCACACCGGGCGCACGCACCAGATCCGCGTGCACGCCGCGTCCATGGGCTGCCCGCTGCTCGGCGATCCGCAATACGGCGGGCCGGAGGGCCGGCTGCACCTGCATTCGCGCGCCGTGGAGCTGCCGCTCTACCCGAAGAAGCCGCCGGTCTCGGCAACCGCACCGGTACCGGCGCACATGCTGGCGGCGCTGACCGCCTGCGGCTTCGATCCCGACCGGGACTGAGCGAATCGCGCGCGGTACGCCGCGCGCGCTCCACCCTCGCTACCCGCGCCGTGCGACGCTCGCGCCCCGCGACTGTTATGGTTCCGAACAAACCATCAGGAGATCGCGGACATGGCACGGGACCGACAGTGGGTCGTGCTCGACCAATCGCAATCGGCCAGCAAGGCGCGGGAACCGACCGCGCGCGAGATCGTCGAGGGTGACGAACAGCGCAAGGACGCGCCAGCGCACCGGCCGGACCCCGACAAGGAACCCGACGACTAACGCGCCAGATCGCGCAACAGCCGGCGCAGCGCGCGGTGGTAGGCCGCCGGTTCGCGGTCCCCGGCGGCGAGCACCACCCGGCCGTCCGGCCTTGCCTTCATGCCGTCGTGGCGCCCGGCGAGGCGGTCGAGCGCGGCGGCGTCCGGCGCCCGCCCCTCCCAGAAGCCGAGCAAAGCGCCGGCCGGGCCGATGTCCAGCGTCTCGACGCCGGCCTCCTTGGCCAGCGTCTTGAAGGCGTCCAGCTCCATCAGCGTGTCGACCTCCGGCGGCAGCGGGCCGAAGCGGTCGGCGAGGTCGGCGGCAAAGGCGTCGCGCTCCACCGCGTCGTCGATCACCGCGAGGCGGCGGTAGACGGCCAGACGCAGCGTGGCATCGCCGATCCAGCTCTCGGGGATCAGCACGGGCAGCCCGATGGTCAGGCGCGGCACCGGCTCGGGCACCGGCGGCCGGCCGGCGCGCGCCGCCTCGACCGCTTGGCGCAGCATCTCCTGGAACAGCTCGACGCCGACGGCGCGCAGGTGGCCGGACTGCTCCTCGCCCAGCAGGTCGCCCGCCCCGCGCAGGCCGAGGTCGTGCGCCGCCAGTTCGAAGCCGGCACCCGGCTTGTCCAACTCGGTCAGCACGCGCAAGCGCTGGCGGGCCGGTTCGGACAGCTCCTCGCCGCGCACCACCGTCAGCCAGCAGTGGCCCTGCACCGCCCCGCGCCCGACCCGGCCGCGCAACTGGTGCAGCTGCGCCAGCCCGAAACGGTCGGCGCGGTGCACGACGATGGTGTTGGCGTTGGGGATGTTCAGCCCGTTCTCGATGATGTTGGTGGCGAGCAGCAGGTCCCCCGCTCCCTCAGCGAACGCCGTCATGGCGTCGTCGAGTTCGCCGGCCGGCATCTGCCCGTGCGCCTCGATGACGCGGAAGTCCGGCGCGATCTCGGCGATGCGGGCGCGCACCGTGTCCAGGTCCTCGACGTGCGGGCAGACGGTGAAGCACTGCCCGCCGCGCGCCCGCTCGGCGCGCAGGGCCTCGCGGATGCGGCCGGCGTCCCACTCCGACAGGTCGGTGCGTACCGGCCGGCGCGCCACCGGCGGCGTGGCGATGACGCTCAGCTCGCGCAGCCCGGCCAGCGCCAGTTGCAGGGTGCGCGGGATCGGCGTGGCGGTCAGGGTCAGCACGTGGCAGCCCTCCGACAGCGCCTTCAGCCGTTCCTTCTGCTTGACGCCCAGGCGCTGCTCCTCGTCGATCACCAGCAGGCCGAGGTCGGCGAACGCGATGCCCGACCCCAGCAGCGCGTGCGTGCCGACGACGACGCGCACCGAGCCATCGGCCAGCCCCGCCTTGACCGCCCGCGCCTCGGCCGGGGCGATGCCGCGCGACAGCTCGGCGACGGTGACGCCGAAGCCGGCGAAGCGGGCGCGGAAATCGCTGACGTGCTGGCGGCACAGCACGGTGGTCGGCGCCACCACAGCGACCTGCCGGCCGGCCAGGGCGACCGCGAAGGCGGCGCGCAACGCCACCTCGGTCTTGCCGAAGCCGACGTCGGCGCACACCAGCCGGTCCATCAGCCGGCCCGAGGCGAGATCGCCCAGCACCGCCTCGATGGCCTCGCGCTGGCCCGGCGTCTCCTCGTAGGGGAAACGGTCGGCGAAGCGGCGGTAGGCGGCCCGCGCCGGACGGATCGGTTCGACGCGGGCCTGGGCACGCTCGGCCTGGACGCGGACCAGCGCGGTGGCGGCGTCGGCCAACGCGCCGGCCACCTTGTCGCGGCGCTGGATCCAGACGCCGCCGCCCAGCCGGTCCAGCGGCACCTTGCCGGCGGCGCCGAACGGCCAGAGCAGGTCCAGGTTCTCGACCGGCACGTAGATTTTGGCGTCGTCCTTGTAGACGACGCGCAGGCAGTCGTGCGGCGCGCCGGTGGCGGTCAGCGTCTCCAGGCCGTCGGACAGGCCGATTCCGTGATCCGCGTGCACCACGAGGCTGCCGGGGGCGAGGTCCGCCGCCTCCACCGCGAGGTCGCTGACCAGCCGCCGGCCGCGCCGGGGCCGCGCCTCCGCCTGGCCGAGCAGCGCCGCCGCGGTGACCACCGCCAAGCCGGGCGCCCGGAAGCCGGCGTCGAGGTCGAGCGCAACCACCGCCGCCGTTCCCGGCGCAAGCGCCTGCGCCGCCGGCCAGTCGTCGGCGATCGCCAGATCGGCCACACCGTCGCGGCGCAGGCTGCGCAGCAGGCCGCGGCGACGGGCCGGATCGGGCACGGCGACCAGCACGCGCCGGCCGTCGCCGCGCAGTCCGGCAAGGCGTTCGGCCGGATCACCGCCGCACAGCGCCAGCAACTCGCCGCCGCCCTCGCCGGGTTCGGAGGACAGGGTGACAACCGTGCGCCCCTGAAGTGCGGCGTCCCAGTCCTCCCCGGTGAGGAAGACGCGCTCGAGCGACAGCGGCCGGACGGCCAGGGCGACGCCCACCTGCGCGCGGCGCGCCTCGTAGGCGCGCTCGGCCTGTTCCAGCCATTCGTCGCGCAGCGTCGTCGTGCCCTCGTCGAGGGTGACGGCGGCGCCGGGAAGCCGGTCGAACAGCGTGTCGGTGGCTGGGTAGAACAGCGGCAGCGCGTGCTCCAAGCCGGCGTAGCGGCGCCCGGCGTCCACCGCGCGGTACAGCGGGTCCTCCTCCGCCGCGCCGCCGAACGCGGCGAGGTAACCGGCCTTGAAGCGCTCGATCGCCGCGTCGTCGAGGACGATCTCGGTGGCCGGGTAGAGATCGACGCGCTCCAGCTCGCTGCCGCCGGCAAGGCGGGCGGAGGCGAGCCGGCCGCCGGGCAGTTCCAGCCGCAGCGGCCCGCCGACGCCCGGCGAGACGATGTCCAGCCCATCGTTCCGCCACACCGCGTCACCGAACACGGCGGCTTCCGCGGCGGGGCCGTAGCCGCCGCGCAGCAGCCACAGCCGCAATGCCTCCAGATCCACCGCCTCGCCCACCGCCAGCCCGTAGGACAGGCGCTTCAGCGTGTCGGCGGGCGGCAGGCGGCGCAGGAGGCCGCCCGCCGTGGTCAGCACGATCTTCGGCCCCGGCCGTGCCAGCCGCACCAGCGTGTCGATGCGTCGCCCGGCCACCCGTGTGGACGGCGAGGCGCGGTCGTACGGCAGCGCATCCCACGCCGGAAAGGCCAGTACCGGCAGCTCCGGCGCGCGGAAGGAGAGCAGGCGGCGCAGCCGTTCCAGCCGCCGCCCATCCTCGGCGATGTGGAGCAGCCCGGCGTCACCGACCGCCGCGGCGCGGTCGGCGAGCAGCCAGGCGTCGTACCCCTCCGGCGCCCCGGCCAGGACGGTCATGAGGCCGCCGCGCGCGGTGCTTCCAGGGTGCCGGCCCGATCGGCGCCGAGCGCGTCACCGTCGGAAAAGACGAGCGGGACGCGCTCAGGCACGCCAGTTCGCCTCGGTGGTGGCCACCCGGTCGCGGTCGGTCATGAAGAACCCGACCCAGCCCGCCACGCCGGCCAGCAGCAGGTGCAGCCAGATGTCGTTGCCGTGGATCGGCACCAGACCGAACACGGTGTTCAGACCCGGGATGAAGCCCATCACCGCGAGCACCAGATAGATCACCGCGACGCTGCGCAGAAACCCGCGTGAACTCGCCGCACCGCTGAAGAAGGCGAAGAAGCCCCACAGTGCGAAGACAAGATGGATCAGGTTGTGCACGACGTTGACCGGGAACAGACCCAGCAGGTTGCCGTGCATGGCGTTGATGGTGAGGTCATGGCCGCCGCTCGGCGGGGTCAGCGCCGCGGGCAGCAAGCCGAGCAGGCCGGCGCCGGCAAAGGCGACGCCGAGAATCAGCGCGGTGTAGCGAGACCACATGAGGGTCCTCCATCGAGACTCGAGATGGTATCGAGTACGGCCGAAACACCGGCGCGGTTCAGTCGTCCGGCGCCACCAAAGGCGGTACCGCTGACGCAATACCCCGGGTGGGTCGGCTCTGCCGGTCCCGCCAGCGCCGCCAGTCCTCGGCGTCATCGACGTCGTTCAGGACGTCCACGAAGGCCACGCTGGTTCCGTGCGGCAGCCCGGACATCGTGTCGGCCAGCGCGTGCTCGCTCGACCAGCGGACCTCGCGGAACAGCGAGCGCGGCATGGCGCTCCGGCGCGCCGCGCCGACCAGCCAGTAGCCGCCGTCCGCCGCCGGCCCGAAGACGAACGCCGCCCGTCCGAGCGCCCGGAACGCGGCGGCGATGCGCGGCGCGTCGGCGTCCGGGATATCGCTGCCGACGATGACCACCGGGCCGGGCGGCAGCCGGCGCAGTGGCCGGGCCATCCGCGCGCCCAGGTCGCCGCCGCCCTGCGGGATCACCCGTGCCCCCCTGGGCCAGACGCGGAAGCGCGCGGCCCGGTCGGGCGTCACCGCCAGCCAGACGCACCAGCGCGGGTCGCGCCCGACGCGGCGAAGCAACGCCTCCAGCGTCCGCCGGTAGAAGCGCAACGCCTCCAGCGCGCCGATGCCGCGGGCCAGCCGGCTCTTGACCCGGCCGAGGCATGGCTCGCGCGCGAAAATGACGAGATGGCGGATGGTCATCCGTACAGCCGCCGGATCAACCGGGGCGGAACCCCGAGGGCGTACAGGGACAGGCAGGCGAGGTTGCGCGCCGGGCGCAGCAGCCAGCCGTCGCGCTCGTAGCGGGCGGCGGAAGTGATCGCCTCGGCGCCCAGCGGCACGAGCCGCCGTCGGCCGATGCGGCGGGCAAGGTCGACGTCCTCCATCAACGGCAACGGCCGGAACCCGCCGAGCGTCTCATAGAACGGCCTTGCGATCAGCAGACCCTGGTCGCCGTACGGCAGCCCGAAAACCCGGCTGCGCCACGCCACCGCCCGCTCCCACCGGCGCGCGACGGGCGCGGCGCTGTCGAAGCGCAGGCGGAAATAGCCGGCGCGTTCGGCGTTTCCGGGCGCGTCGATGTGCCGCTCGACCGCGTCCCTCCAGCCCGGGCCGGGCCGGGTGTCGGCGTGCAGGAACAGCAGCCATGGCGCCTCGCCGGCCGCCGCTCCGGCCGCGAGTTGCGGCCCCCTCCCCCTCGGCGTCCGGATCACCCGCACCCCCAGGGCGTCGGCCACGCCCGCCGTGCCGTCGGTAGACCCGCCGTCGGCGACGATCACTTCGGTGCCGCCACCGAGCGCGCCCAGGGTCGCCGGCAGCGTGCCGGCGGCGTTCAGGCAGGGGATGACGATGTCGAGACGCTGCTCCATGGGATGGAGTATCGGCTCACCCCGCCCAAACGAAAAGGGCACCGCCGCGGCGGTGCCCTGTCGTTCCGGCCGGACGCGGCCGATTACTTCACGCGGATCAGGATCTGCGCGCGGCGGTTGGACGGCTCGCGCACGTTGTCGGCCGTGGCCACCATCTGCTGGGACTCGCCCTTGCCCTCGACCGAGATCTGCCCGACCGGCACGCCCTTGGCGACCAGCGCGCGCTTCACCGCGTCGGCGCGGCGCAGCGAGAGCTTCTGGTTGTAGGCCGGCTTGCCCGAGGTGTCGGTGTGGCCGATCACGTGGATGCCGACCGCGCGCATGCTGCCGGCCGCCGCCGCGGCGTCGCCGATGATCCGGTCGGAGGCCGGGGTGATGTCCGCCCTGTTCCAGTCGAAGAACACCAGATACTCGGTCTGCGGCGCCTGGACGACCGGAGCGGCCGGCGCGGTCGCGACGGCGGGCGTCGCAGCGGCCGGGGCGCCGAACGACCAGCGCAGACCGACCAGGACGCTGTGGTTGTGGTAGCGGCCCTCGAGGGTGCTGCCGGCGATCTCATACCTCGGCTTCTCGGTGCCGAAGTAACGGTAGTCGGCGGTGATCGCCAGATTGGGCGTCACGTTGTAGGCGACGCCTGCGATGCCCTGGTAGGCGAACACCCAGTCCGCGTCGGACGCGCTGAGCGTGCCGAAGCCGAAGTCGTGCTTCACGTGGGCCGCGCCGGCGCCGATGCCCAGGTAGGGGGTGAACGGCGTGCCGGTGTGGATGTCGTACAGGATGTTCGCCATCAGGCCGGTCGCCCGCACCTTGCCGGTGGCGGCGGAGGCGGGGCTGGTGCTCTTGATGTCGTTGCCCCAGCGGTGGTTCACCTCGAACTCGCCGCGCAGGCCGAACGCGGTCTCGTACCCGGCGCTCAGCGACCCGACCCAGCCCTGGTCGTACTTGGCGGTGGCGGAAGCGCCCGCCAACGGCGAGCTGAACTTGGCGTCGCGCGTCCAGTTCAGGCCGCCGGCACCCCCGATGTAGAACCCTTCGTTGCCGGCGAGAGCGGCGGTCGGGAGCGTCAGCGCAATCGCGGTGCCGAGCAGAATGCCACGCACGTTCATGATCGTCTTCCTTGCATGGTGCCGCCTTGTGTCGTCGGCGGTTCGTTCATCCACGGTCGCAGATGTCACCGCCGCCGCGGCTCGGCAATCCCCGGCTCGCAACCTGTGCAAGTCTGTGATATTTATGCTTCACTGAGGATAGACGGTTTGGATTACGCCAGATGGAGCAAAGCGTTAGGGGCGCATAGCCATCTGGTCCGGCGCTCTGAAAACGTGGCGTTCCCGCAACAGTCGTCATGCAGCGTCGGCCTGCGGATTCGGCGCATGCGAAAGCCGCCGGACGCACGGGCGCCGGCGGCGGTGTCGGGTTCAGGGGAACCGCGGCCGGATCAGCCTTCCAGCCACTCGAACTGGTGGGGGTCGAGCAAGGTGACGACGGCCAGCGTCTTCAGCGTGTGCGGGTCGTCCGCCCGCTTCATCTGGGCGTGCTGGGTGCCCATGCCGTCCTTGCGGATCGCCACCACCTCCCAGATCCCGCCGCCCGGACCGAGCTTGCGGAACATCTGCCCTTCGACGATCTCGCGCTTTCTGCGCATGCCCGTTCTCCAACACCAAGAGGCCGGCGAGCGATGGCGGCCGGCACCCGCATTCAAACACGAAACGCCCCCGGTCTGGCGAGTGTCCGTTATGCGGCGGACACGCATGGCCGCACTTTGTAGCCGGCCTGCAACAGCTACCCCTTTTGAGCACCCCCGCAGCGCAGCAAAAATCTCGTATGTCCGTCTGGAACAGAATGGCCCAGGTACGGTTCATTACGGCATGAAGACCGACACCGACGTGCTTCTTTTCGCGACTCGCCTGGTCGATGAGATGGGCGAAGCCGCGGTCCGCATCAGCCGCGTTCGACTCGTCGAACTGACGGCCACCAACAACCTCAGGGCAGCCGCGTTCTGGCGCGACGTGATGCGCGCCTCCGAGCATCTGCTGGCGCAGCGCTCCCCAGCCATGGTGCCCGGCACCACCCCGGCGGCACCGCTGTCCGGTGGACTCGCGACCTAGCCCGCGATGCCGCAACGCAAAAAGGCCCGGCGGTTTCCCGCCGGGCCCCTTGTCGCGTTCAAGCGATACGCTGACGCGGAGTCTTACTTGACCTGAGCGTACTTGCCGTCGGCGTTCCAGCGGTACCAGACGTAGGCCGGCGTGGTCACGTCGCCCTTGGCGTCGAAGCCGATGTTGCCGATGACGGTCGAGAACTTCTCCTTCTGCAGGACCGGGGCGACCTTGCCCACGTCCGTCGAGTTCGCCTTGCGCACCGCGTCGGCCCAGATCTGCAGGGCGGCGTAGGTGTACAGGGTGTAGCCCTCCGGCTCGTAGCCGGCCTTGCGGAACTTCTCGACCACCGCCTTGGCGTCCGGCATCTCGCGCGGATCCGGGCCGAAGGTCATCATGGTGCCCTCGCCGGCCGGGCCGGTGATCGACCAGTACTCGTTGGTCACCAGGGCGTCGCCCGACACGATCGGGGCCTTCAGGCCCTGGTCCTTCATCTGGCGGGCGATCAGGCCGGCTTCGGTGTGGTAGCCGCCGATGTAGACGACGTCGATGGCTTCCTGCTTCAGCTTCGACACCAGCGCCGAGTAGTCCTTCTCGCCGGCGGTGTAGGCCTCGTAGACCTTTTCCTTGGTGCCGGCGGCGTTCAGCGCCTTCTGCGTCTCGTCGGCGAGGCCCTTACCGTAGGCCGACTTGTCGTGCAGGATGGCGACGTTCTTGCCCTTGTACTTCTCGACGAGGTAGGCGCCGGCGATCTTGCCCTGCTGGTCGTCGCGGCCGCAGACGCGGAAGACGTTCTTGAAGCCCTGCTCGGTCAGCTTCGGGTTGGTCGAGGCCGGCGACATCTGCAGGACGCCTTCCTCGTTGTAGACCTGGCTGGCCGGGATCGACGAGCCCGAGCAGAAATGGCCGGCCACGAACTTCACGCCGGCCTTGGCCAACTGGTTGGCGACGGCGACCGCCTGCTTCGGGTCGCAGGCGTCGTCGCCCACTTCCAGCTTCAGCTTCTGGCCGAGCAGGCCGCCGGCGGCGTTGATGTCCGCCACGGCCATTTCCATGCCCTTCTTCATCTGCTCGCCGAAGGTGGCGTACTGGCCGGTGATCGGGCCCGCGGTGGCGACGGCGATGTCGGCCTTGGCCGAGGTGGCGCCCAGCGCGGTGGCCGCGACGGCGGCGAGGAGGAGGTGCTTGTAGTTCATTATACGGTTCGCTCCCTGTTGTGAGTCACACCCTGAGCCCTGCCATGGGCCCTTGCCGCCGGCCCCGCTTTGGCGCGAGGTCCGGCGGAATTGCTTCTACTATAGTCCGGCCGGCCCCGCGACACATCGCCTAAGGCCATAGGGGGGCTCATCCGGCGATCCGCGCGCCGATCTTCTCGCGCCAGCCGAACGGGCCGGAGCGCTCGTACAGCCACGGGTACTGCGACACCATGCGGTGCGCCAGCGCCATGCGATACGACACCCAGGTGATCGCCAGGATCGCCGCCCCATGCACGATGAAGCCCGGCAGGTGCAGCAGCGGCCCGCCGAACAGTGCGAACACCAGGAAGCGGTCGCCCAGCCCCATCATGAGCGAGTAGGCGAACACCATGCCCGGCGATTTCCAGCCCTGCGCCAGAGCCTGTCCGGTGAGCCAGCCGCAGCCGCCGAACACCAGCAGCGTCAGCCCGATGAACACCGGCAGCGATGATCCGAGAACGGCGTCCATCAATGGCCCCCTTCGAGATAGGCGGCGCGGACTTCCGGATCCGCCAGCAGCTGCGCGCCGGTGCCGCTCATGGTGATGCGGCCGGTGACCATGACGTAGGCGCGGTGGGCGAGCTTCAGCGCGTGATAGGCGTTCTGCTCGACCATGAAGACGG
>NZ_JBOZRT010000065.1:0-14902 GCF_050789165.1 Azospirillum sp. | reverse complement strand
TCCCCCGCGAAGTGGGGGAGGGCTGGGGTGGGGGTCCAGCGCCACGGCCTTCCTCCCTACTCCGCCGCCCGCAGCCCCCGTTCCAGCGCCTCGTCCATCGAGAAGCCCTCGGCCTGGAGCCGCCACAGCGTCTCGAAGGCGCCGCCGCGGCGGCGCAGCTCCGCGGGATGGCCGTCCTCGACGATGTGGCCGTCCACCAGCACCACGATGCGGTCGAAGCCCGACAGCGTCGACAGCCGGTGCGCCACCGCCAGAACCGTGCGCCCCCGCATCAGGTCGTTCAGCGCCCGCTGGATCTCGATCTCGCTCTCGGTGTCGAGCGCCGAGGTCGCCTCGTCCAGGACCAGGATCGGTGCGTTCTTCAGGAAGGCCCGCGCGATGCCGATGCGCTGGCGCTGGCCGCCGGACAGCTTGACGCCGCGCTCCCCCACCAGCGTGCCGTAGCCCTCCGGCAGGTCGCGGATGAAGGCGTCGGCGTACGCCGCGCGCGCCGCCATCCGCACCTCCTCGTCCGTCGCGTCGGGACGGCCGTAGCGGATGTTCTCCAGAACCGAGCGGTGGAACAGCGATATCTCCTGCGGCACGGTCGCGATGGCGGCGCGCAGGCTGTCCTGGGTGACGCCGGCCACGCTCTGCCCGTCGATCAGCACCCGCCCCGCCTGCACGTCGTCGAGGCGCTGCACGAGGCCGACCAGCGTCGATTTGCCGGCGCCCGACGGCCCGACGATGCCGATGCGCTGCCCGGCCGGGACGTGCAGGGTGAAGTCCTTGAACACCTGCCGGCCATCCTCGTAGGCGAACCGCACCCGCTCGAAATCGATGGCGCCGCCCAGCCCGATCAGCGGCTGCGCGCCCGGCGCGTCCGCCACCGCGTGCGGCTGGCCGATCACCCGCAGGGTCTCTGCGATGGCGCCGAAGTGCTGCGTCGTGCCGACCAACGCGAAGGCGAGGTCGCGCGAGCCGTGCAGGATGCGGAAGGTCAGGGCGCTGACCAGCACCACGTCGCCCGCGGTGATCCGCCCTTCGGTCCACGAGAACACCGCCCACACCAGCATGCCGCCGGCCATCACCCACAGGCAGAGGTCGTGCACGACGCGGGTCTTCTCCAGGTACAGCCAGCTGCGCCGCTGCGCCGCCGCCTCGGTGTCGAACCGGTCGGCCAGCCGCCTGCGCTCGCGGGAGCGGGCGGAGAATGCCTGCACGACCCAGACGTTCGACACCACGTCCACCAGCTCGCCGGCCACGGACGAGGCCCGGTCCGCGTAGGTCCGGTGCAGCTGGCGGCCGCGCACGCCGATGACCGCGATGCCGCCGGCGACCACGGCGGTGAACACCACCAGCGCCGCCGCCATCCGCCAGTCCACCGTGCTCAGCACGATGACCGCGCCGATGAAGTCGGTGACGGGCGGCAGGATGTTCCAGGTCAAGGTGCCGATCAGCGCCCCCGCCGCCCCCGCGGTGCCGGTGATGCGGTTGCCCAGCGAGCCGGCGAAGTGCTCGGCGAAATAGCGCATGGGCTGGCCGGTCAGGTGGGTGAACAGGTCGAGGCGGATGTCCACCCCGACGCCGACGATGGTCCGGCAGCCCAGCCAGCCGCCGAGGCGCCACAGCAGGTTCTCGACGCCGATCAGCGCCACGAACATCGTCAGCGGCCCCCACACGGCGGCGGCCGAGCGCTCCGGCGCCGCCATGGCATCGACCAGCAGCTTCATGCCGTACTGCACGGCGACCGCGCAGCCGGCGGCGCCGACGATCAGCGCCAGCAGCCCGCCGAAATGCCAGGGCCAGCGGCGGACGTAGCGCAGGAAGAAGAGCATCGGCCGCTGCGGAAACGGCGCAGCGCAAGGCGTCGGAACGGAATCCATGGCGAAGGCCTCGTTGCGGATCAGGCGACGCGAACGGTCTGCAGGCGCCGGGCGTCGATGCGCCGCTGCTGGCGCCGCAGCGCCTCGGCCAGCGGCCGGTGCACAGGCCGCTGGCCGTCCTCGCCGCAGTAGCCGAGCAGCCCGACCGGGCAATGACGCTCGTTCGCCCAGCCGGGGTAGTCGAGGACGGGATAGAGGCAGATGCCCTCCACCGGCACGCCGGCCTCGACGGCGGCCAGCACCTCGCCGGTGACGTACTCCAGCCAGGGCGAGCGGGCGTCGCCCTCGGCGCCGGTCTCGGCCACCAGGATCGGCCGGCGAAAACGCTCCCACACGTCGGCGAGGATGGCGCGGAACGGCTTGTAGGGCGGGTCGCCCCGCTCGATGGTGCCGCCGCCGAGGTACCACTGGTTGTCGGAGTAGTAGTTGACGCCGATGACGTCCAGCAGCTCCGGCCGGCCGCCGAGGCCGGGCCACAGCTCGCCGGCCGTCATGTCCCAGGACTGGTACTGCGCGCGGGTGTAGGCCGCCGCCTCGCCGGTGTCCTCCGGCCGCTCGGGCCGGGCCGCGACGTGGATCACCGGATCGACGTGCACGAAGCGGGCGCGCGGGTCCGCGTCCCGCACCGCCTCGATCCCGGCGATGGCGGCCCGGACCAGCTGGTGCTTCAGCTCCCAGCCGCGGCCCTGGGCGTTGGGGTTCATCATCGCCATGTCGCCGCCGGCCCAGGACCAGTAGGCGATCTCGTTGACCGGGCAGTAGAACGGCACCTCGTCCGTCTCCTCGCGCACCAGCCGCGCCACCGCGGCGGCGAAGCGGGCGAAGCGGTCGACGAACTGCGGGCGCCAGACGTCGATGTCGTCCGGGAAGCCGTAGTGGCAGAGGTCCCAGATAACCTGCACGTCCAGCTCCCGCGCCGCGCGCAGCATCGGCAGGACGCTGGACCAGTCGTAGCGGCCGGGCGCCGTCTCGATCCGGTGCCAGCGCACGCCGTCGCGCACGGTGCGGATGCCGTGATGGAGCATGCAGCGGTAATCCTCCGCCGCCCGGCGGTCGTGGCCGGTCGCCGCGAGCAGGTCGAGGCGCCGGCCGTCGTGCCGCCGGTGGGTGGAGCATTCGAAGCCGCCGAGGAACGGGCTCCGAAACAAGGTCGGCGTGAGCATCCGTTGTCCCCCCCGGGATGGATTTCGTCGCCTATTCGGCCGCGTTGACCCGCGTCTGCTGGACCGGAACGCTGCGCGCCAGATCGGACAGCTTCGCCGCCGCGTCGTGCAGCCTGCGCCCCTCCGCCTCGGCCTTGGCGATGCGGCCGTAGAGCGTCAGCGCCTGCGCGACGACCTGGTCCATGTTGTAGTAGCGGTAGGTCGCCAGCCGCCCGACGAAATGCACGTTCGGCGTGGCGTCGGCCAGCGCCTGGTACCTGCGGTACAGCTCGGCGTTCTCCGGCTTGGGCACGGGGTAGTACGGGTCGCCCTCGGCCGAGGGGAACTCGTAGGTCAGGCTGGTCTTGGTGGGGTGGGTCTGGCCGGTGAGGTGCTTGTACTCGGTGATGCGGGTGTGGGGCACCTCCTCGGCCGGGTAGTTGACCACGGCGACCGGCTGGAAGGTCTCCTGCTCCACCGTCTCGTGCCGGAACCGCAGCGAGCGGTAGGGCAGCTTGCCGTAGCGGAAGTCGAAGAACTCGTCCACCGGGCCGGTGAAGATCAGGTTGTCGTGCCGCACCTCGCGCGCCACCTCGCGGTAGTCGCAGTTCAGCAGGATCTTGATGTTCGGGTGGTCGAGCATGTTCTCGAACATGCGCGTGTAGCCGTGCAGCGGCATGTTCTGGAAGCTGTCGCCGAAATAGCGGTCGTCGTCGTTGGTGCGCGTCGGCACGCGCGCGGTCACCGCCTTGTCCAGCTCCGACGGGTCGAGGCCCCATTGCTTGCGGGTGTAGCCGCGGAAGAATTTCTCGTACAGCTCCCGCCCGACGGCGCCGACCACCACGTCCTCCGAGGTGCGGACCTCGGCCACCGGCTCGGCCTTCGCCTTCAGGAATTCGGCCACCCCGGCCTCGTCCAGGTCCAGGCCGTACAGCGTGTTGACGGTGGTGCGGTTGATCGGGATCGGCACGAGGCGCTGGCCGACGTGCGCCAACACCCTGTGCTCGTACGGCCGCCACCTGGTGAAGCGCGACAGGTAGTCGGCAACCTGCTGGGAGTTGGTGTGGAA
Organism: Azospirillum sp.; assembly: GCF_050789165.1. Taxonomy (NCBI): domain Bacteria; kingdom Pseudomonadati; phylum Pseudomonadota; class Alphaproteobacteria; order Rhodospirillales; family Azospirillaceae; genus Azospirillum; species Azospirillum sp. Next base: position 10,826 of record NZ_JBOZRT010000065.1, on the reverse strand, counting down.
GATGTGCGGGCCGTAGCGGTGGATGAGGATTCCGTCGTCGTTGTAGTGGTCGTACGCGTTGCCGCCGATGTGCGGCCGGCGGTCGATGATCAGCACCCGCTTGCCGAGATCGCGCGCCAGCCGCTCGGCCAGCACCGCCCCGGCGAAGCCGGCCCCGACGATCAGGTAGTCGAAGCCGGCCCGCGTCACCGGCCGCGGCGGCGCGGCGGTGCAGCTCAGATCACGCATTCGATCAGTCCTTTCATTCGGCCCCAGGTCGAATCCCAGGACATGTCGCGCAGCACCGCGTCCACCCGGGCCAGCCATTCCGGCGACGCGCGGTCCACCGCCAGGGCCTGCTCGCAAGCGGCGACGAACTCGTCCGGCGTGGCGGCGATGTGGACGAGGCCGGTGTTCCCGTAGGTCCGCACCACGTCGCGGACCGGCGTGGAGACCACCGGGCGGCCGGAGGCGAGGAACTCCGGCGTCTTGGTCGGGCTGATGAAGCGCGTCGACTCGTTCATGGCGAACGGCATCACCGCCACGTCCCAGCCGGACAGGTAGCGCGGCAGGTCGCCGTAGCCGCGCATGCCGATGTAGTGGATGTTCGGCGCCTGCGGCAGCGTCGCCGGGTCGATCTTCACCACCGGGCCGAGCATCACGAACTGCCACTGCGGCCGCAGAGCCGCGACGGCGGCCAGCAGGTCGATGTCGAAGCGCTCGTCGATCACCCCGAAGAAGCCCAGCCGCGGGCGCGGCAGGCCGGCCTGATCCTCCGGCTCCTCCACAGCGCCGCGCGCCTGGGCGAAGTGGGCGACGTCGACGCTGGACGGGAAGGCGTGCACGCTCTCGTGCAGGTCGCGCTTGGCCTCGTACAGGCTGACGCCGCCGGTGAAGACCAGATCGGCGCGCCGCATCAGAGCGCGCTCCCGGTCGATCAGCTCGGGCGGGGCGCCGCGGAAGGCCGAAAGCTCGTCCATGCAATCGTAGACCACCGCCTCCGCCGGCAGGTGGTCGGAGACCGCAAGGCTCATCGGCGTGTAGTACCAGAGGATCGGCCGGTCGATGCCGCGCTCGGCGAAGAAGCGTTCGAGCAGGCCGCGCTGCGTCGATTCCGCGTCCATGCCGTGCGGGATGCGCGGCACCACCAGGGTGACGCCGACATCGGTGCCGTGGGTGTCGATGGACGGCGCGGCGGCGGCGGTGGGCACCGGCTCCTCCACGTAGAACAGGCGGTACTCGCGGGCGAAGCGGGACATCAGGTGCTGCGGGCGCTGGTGCACGAAGCCCCAGCGCAGGTGCGAGAAGCAGACGAAGTCGCGTGGGCGCCGCGGTGCGCCCAGCACGTTGAAGGCCCGCACGGCACCGCCGACGGCCAAGTCCTCGCTTTCGGTGTACTTCATACGCCGGGCCTCTCTGAGCCGTTGATGTCCGCCAGTCCGGCCGAGGCCGAGCGCACGCCTCGCCGTTCGCTTACGGCGTCGGGGAACAGCGGTTACTCCCAAGGGTTCCCGTTCGCGGCGGTGCCGATGCGGGTTAACCCGCGTTTCCCAACGGGATGGGGGTGCCCCTCCACCGGTGGTGGCGGGCCCCGGAAATCGGCCTGGGTTTCCGGGATTTCATGGCGGCCGGAGGCGGCCGGCGGGTCGTTGGCCGGCGGCGCTCGCGCGCAGGTTTGCGCTGCAGCGCAAGCCTTCCGGCATAGCACCTAATTGCCCTGCCAACGCTCTGCGACAAATCGGGGACATGCCCCCGCCTCCCCCAACGCGATCTCGACCCGGCGGCGCCGTGCGGGGATACTCGTGCGCATCTCCTCCCCCTGCCCGTCCCCTGCCGAGGATGCTCCAGCGCATGCCGATCAGCCCCACCGCCCAGCGATCCCCCGACGTCGTGACGATCTCCGCCGGTTCCCTGACGCTCGACGTGGCGCCGCAGGTCGGCGGCTCCATCGCGCGCTTCGCGGGCGTGAGCGGCGGCCGGCCGATCGACTGGCTGCGCCCGGCGACGCCGGAGGCGCTGGCCGCCCGCGACCCGCTGGGCATGGCGAGCTTCCCGCTGATCCCCTACTGCAACCGCATCCGCGACGGCCGATTCACCTTCGAGGGGCGCGAGGTGGTGCTGCCCGCCAACTACCACGCCTCGCGCCACGCCATTCACGGCGACGCCTGGCAGCGCCCGTGGACGGTGGTCGAGCACGGGCCGGCCATGCTGACGCTGGCCTTCGTGCACGAGGGGGAGCGGGACGGCGACGCCTGGCCCTTCCCCTACGTGGCGCGGCAGGTCTTCGAGCTGACGCCGGAGGGGCTGACGGTTCGCATGGCGGTGGCGAACACCGGCCGGACGGCGATGCCGCTCGGCCTCGGCCACCATCCCTACCTGCCGCGCACGCCGGAGACGACGATCACCGCCAGCGTCGATGCCATCTGGGCCACCGACGCCGAGGTGATGCCGACGACGCTGAAGCGCACGCCGGAGACCGAGCGGATGGCGACCGGCCTGCGCATCGCCGACGCGGAGATGGACAACAATTTCGTCGGCTGGGACCGCACCGCCGTCGTCCGCTGGCCGGAGCGGAACGCCGCGCTGCGCCTGAGCGCCGATGCGCCGCTGGATTTCCTGGTGGCCTACACGCCGGCGCACGAGGACTTCTTCTGCCTGGAGCCGGTCGGCAACTGCACCGACTGGCCGAACCTGACGCACCTCGGCACGGCGCAGGTCGGCGGCATGGTGCTGGCGCCGGGCGAAACCACGGAAGTGCGGTTCCGTTTGGAGCCCGCCTCTCCGTAAGGCGTATCGGCCGGGTTCATTCCGGTAAGGGACAGTGACCAGAGGCCCGCCGGTCACTAGCTGTGGGCGGGCTGTTCGTGGAGGTTGTACGTGCGTAAGGAAACGGTTCTCGTGACGGGGGGCGCCGGCTACGTCGGCAGCCACGCGGCGTTCGCCCTGCTCGACGCCGGCTATCGGGTCGTCGTGGTGGACGACCTGTCCACCGGCCACCGCGAGGCGGTGCCGGCGGACGCCGTGTTCGTCCAGGCGGACGTCGGCGACCGGAACGCGGTGGCGGAGGTGCTGCGCGGGCTCGGCGTTTCGGCGGTGATGCACTTCGCCGGGTCGATCGTGGTGCCGGAGTCGGTGGAGAAGCCGCTCGACTACTACGCCAACAACACCATGAACAGCATGGCGCTGGTCCGCACCTGCATCGAGGGCGGGGTGAAGGCGTTCCTGTTCTCCTCGACCGCCGCGGTGTACGGCGCGCCCGACCGGGTGCCGATCGTCGAGACCATGCCGACCAAGCCGGTCAACCCCTACGGCGCCTCCAAGCTGATGACCGAGCGCATGCTGGCCGACGCCTCGGCCGCGCACGGGCTGCGCTACGCCTGCCTGCGCTACTTCAACGTGGCGGGCGCCGACCCGGCCGGCCGCGCCGGGCAGTCGTCGCGCGTCGCCACCCACCTGATCAAGATCGCCTGCCAGACGGCGCTGGGCCTGCGCCCGCGCATGTCGGTGTTCGGCGACGACTACCCGACGCCGGACGGCACCTGCATCCGCGACTACATCCACGTCACCGATCTGGTGGCGGCGCACGAGCAGACCCTGACCCACCTGCTGGGCGGGGCGGACTCGTTCATCGCCAACTGCGGCTACGGCAAGGGCTACTCGGTGAAGCAGATCATCGAGACGATGGAGAAGGTCATCGGCCGCCCGCTGCCGGTGGACATCGCCGGCCGCCGCGCCGGCGACCCGCCGGAGCTGGTGGCGGACTCCACCCTGCTGCGCAAGACCGTCGGCTGGACGCCCCGGCACGACAACCTGGAACAGATCATCCGCAACGCGCTGGACTGGGAAGAGTCGCTGATCCGCAGCGGCCGGCTGGCGACGGCGGAGTGAGCGCGATAGCCCCTCTCCCTTGACGGGAGAGGGGTTGGGGAGAGGGTGGCAAGCGTTGCTGTTCTGCGCGCTGCCGCGCGCTATCCCCCTCTCCCCAACCCCTCCCCCGCAAGGGGGGAGGGGTTTTTGCCTTTACGCCACGTCCATCTCCTCGCTGGGCAGGAAGCCGCCGACCTGACGGCGCCACAGCTCGGCGTAGCGGCCGCCGCGCGCCAGCAGGTCGGCGTGGCTGCCGGTCTCCAGGATGCGGCCGCGCTCCATGTAGAGGATGCGGTCCATCCCGGTGATGGTGGACAGCCGGTGCGCGATGGCGATCACCGTGCGCCCCTTGAACAGTTCCCACAGCGCGTCCTGGATCAGGTGCTCGGTCTCGGAATCGAGCGCGCTGGTCGCCTCGTCCAGCACCAGGATCGGCGCGTCCTTCAGGAACGCGCGGGCGATGGCGATGCGCTGGCGCTCGCCGCCGGACAGGCGGATGCCCTGCTCGCCCACCACCGCGTCGTAGCCCTGCGGGCGCTGCAGGATGAAGTCGTGGCAGTGCGCCTTGCGCGCGGCCTCCAGCACCGCCGCCTCCGAGGCGTCGGGAACGGCGTAGGCGATGTTGTCGCGGATGGTGCGGTGGAACAGCGCCGGCGCCTGCGGCACCTCGGCCACCGCGGCGTTCAGCGAATCGAGCGTCACCTCGGCGATGTCCTGCCCGTCGATCAGGATGCGGCCGGCCAGCGGGTCGTACTGGCGGCGCAGCAGCTTGACCAGCGTGCTCTTGCCCGCCCCCGAGGGGCCGACCAGCGCCACCTTCTCGCCCGGACGGACGGCGAGGGCCAGGTTGTCGAACACCGGCGTGCCGTCGCCGTGGGCGAAGCGCACGCCGCGGACGTCGATGGAGCCGGCCTCGACCACCAGCGGCCGGGCCTGCGGGCGGTCCACCACCTCGTGCGGGCGGACGATCACCGACAGCGCGCCGGACAGGTTGCCGAGGTTCTCGAAGAAGCCGAGCATGCGGGTGGACAGGTTCCACACGTTGCTGCCGACGACGCTGGCCAGCGAGAACACCATGGCGAAGTCGCCCACCGTCATGCGGCCGGCCATCGCCTCCGACACGGCGATGCCGATCAGGGTGATCTGGAACACCAGCAGCGCGTTGAACAGGATGAACCACTGCTTCACCAGGAACCAGCGCAGCGCGTTGGAGCGCATCGCCTCCTTCCCCAGCGCCTCGGACAGGCGGCCGTGCTCGTGCTCGCGGCGGACGAAGGCGCGCACCAGCTCGATGTTGGAGATCACGTCCACCATGTGCCCGGTGGAGGCCGAGACCTGCTCGGAGTACGCCTTCGACAGCAGCATGCAGCGCCTGGCCAGCGCCGCCGAGATGGCGAGCTGCACCGCCGTCCACCCCACCAGCAGCACCGCGAAGAAGCCGTGCGCCGCCGCCAGCAGGTAGAGGCTGACCGACAGCACGATGATGATGCGGATGATGTCGTTGGTCAGGATATCGACCAGCTGCAGCGCGCTCTGCCCCGCCTGCTTGACCTTCTGGCCGAGGCTGCCGGCGAAGTTCTCCTGGAAATAGCGCGGCGAATGCTCGGACAGGTAGGAGAACAGGTAGGACTGGATCTCGAAGCGCAGCGACGGCGAGGTGAAGATGTCCGTCACCTCGCGCGCCCGGTTGAACAGCGCCGAGCCGACCCACAGCCCGCCCAGCGTCAGGAACCAGAACAGCGCCCCGCCCTCCCAGCCGCGGCCGGCCGACAGCTCGTCCACCAGCGCCTTCAGCGCCACCGGCTCCATCACCATCAGCCCGATGCCGCCGGCCGCGGTGAGGTTGAGGAGGATTACCCGCCCCAGGAAGCGGCGGCGCACGAACGCCCACAGGAAGCGCCAGGGCGAAGCGGGCACGCCCTCGGGCGTCAGGTCGGTGTAGCGGATCGGCTCGGGGGCGAACACGCGGGAGGAACTCCGGCGGAGGAGGACAGGGAGGGCAAGATCGCGCTGCAACCCGGGTTTGTCACGGTGTCTTGAGGTGCAGGGGCGCCCTGCGCCCCCTACATACCCTGTCCGATGCTGCGGCGCGGAGGGTTTATGACGGCGGTATGGGTGTGCCTGGCGGTGCTGGCGCTGCTGCTGGGCGGGCCGGGCTATGTGCTGGCCACGGGAACGGTCCCGATGCGGGGCAACTGGGCGACCGCCGACCGCAGCCCGGCCGGCCTCGCCCCCGACCCGGCTGCGACGCCGGAGGCGGTGGTGCAGGTCTACGCGGCGCGCGCCTTCTCCTGGCGCGGCGCCTTCGGCGTGCACCCGTGGTTCGCCGTGAAGCCCGCGGGGGCGGCGCGCTACACCGTGTACGAGGTGGTGGGCTGGCGGGTGTACGGCGGCCTGTCGGCGGTGTCGGTCGGCAACCGCGCGCCGGACGGCCGCTGGTTCGGCTCCAAGCCGGAGGTGCTGGCCGAGCTGCGCGGGCCGGCCGCCGAGGCCGCCATCCCGAAGATCGACGCGGCGGCGCGCAGCTATCCTTATGAGGGCGAGTACCGGCTGTGGCCCGGCCCGAACAGCAACACCTTCGCCGCCTGGGTCGGCCGCGCGGTGCCGGAGCTGCGCCTCGACCTGCCGGCGACAGCTATGGGCAAGGACTACCTGGGGGACAGCGTCCTGGCGCGGGCGCCGAGCGGGACCGGCTGGCAGTTCAGCCTGTACGGGCTGGCCGGCGTGCTGCTGGCGGTCGAGGAGGGGCTGGAGGTCAACCTGCTGGGCCTCACCGTCGGCATCGACCCGAAGGGCCCGGCGCTCAAGCTGCCGGGACTGGGGCGGGTCGGGGCGTGAGGGTTCAGTACGCCCGGTCCTTGTACTTCACGATGACGTACAGCGCGTGGATGATGCCGGGGATGTAGCCGAGCAGGGTCAGCAGCACGTTGATCCAGAACGGGGCGCGCAGGCCCACCTGGAGGAAGACGCCGAGCGGCGGCAGCAGCAGCGCGAGGATGATTCGTATCAGGTCCATGCCCGCGACAACGCGGCGACGGGGCCGGCGGTTCCCTTACGCCTCGGGCGCGTCGGTCTCGCCGGGCATCACCTCCTCCACCCGCACCCCGGCCTCGCGGCAGACCTGGGCGAGCCGGTCCGAGGCGAGAGAGTCGGTGACGAAGGTGTGGACCTGCGAGATGTGGCCGATGCGCACGGGCGCGGTGCGCTCCAGCTTCGAGCGGTCGGCGACCAGGATGACGTGCCGGGCGTTGGCGATGATCGCCTGACTGACCCGCACCTCGCGGTAGTCGTAGTCGAGCAGGTCGCCGTCCTCGTCGATGGCCGAGGCACCGACGATGGCGAAGTCCACCTTGAACTGGTTGAAGAAGTCGGTGGTCGCCTCGCCGACGATGCCGCCGTCGGAACGCCGCACCACGCCGCCGGCGACGATCACCTCGATGTGCGGCTCGGGGCGCAGGCGGTTGGCGACGTTGATGTTGTTCGTGATCACCACGAGGTCGGAGCGGCCCTGCAGCGCCCGCGCCACCTCCTCGGTCGTGGTGCCGATGTTGATGAACAGCGACGAGCCGTCGGCGATCAGCGACGCCGCGCGCTCGCCGATCCGGCGCTTCTCGTCGTGCGCGATCTGCCGGCGCGCCTCGTAGCCGAGGTTCTCCACGCCCGACCCGGCGATGGCGCCGCCGTGCACGCGCTGGAGCAGCCGGCGCTCGCACAGGCCGTTGAGGTCCTTGCGGATGGTCTGCGGGGTGACCGCGAAGTGCTGGGCCAGATCGTCCACCAGCACCCGGCCGGACGCGCGCGCCAGCGCCAGGATCTCGGTCTGACGGGGCGTCATGGGGTCCATGGGCGGTCCTGTGTCGTATGGCCGGAGGTTGGTTCCTCAGCCGTCATCCCCGCGAAGGCGGGGATCCATACGTTCCGCAGCGGCCCGCTGTGGGCGTTATGGATCCCCGCCTTCGCGGGGATGACGATAAAGAGATATCGTGCTTTTGGGCAAACCGTTTCGCATCCAACCCCGCGCGCAACGAAAAGCCCCCCTCCCTCGCGGGAAGGGGGCCTTGCGCGGCAACCGGTCAGTGCTTGGCGAAGGTCTCGTTCAGCTTCTGCTCGGCCTGGAGAGCGCCGGCGGGGAGCTGGTGGGCGATGCCCTTGTGGCAGTCGATGCAGGTCTGGCCCTGCAGCGCGCCGTTCAGGTGGCGGTCACGCGCCCGGCTGCGCTGCTGCGTCACGTCCATGGTCTGGAAGTTGTGGCAGTTGCGGCACTCGCGCGAGTCCGTGTTCTTCATGGCCGTCCAGACGTTGTTGGCCAGCCGCGGGCGCTGCTCCTCGAACTTCTCGCGGGTGTTGATCGAGCCCAGAGCCCAGTGCAGCACCTCGTTCGACGCCTGGATCTTGCGCACGACCTTGTGGATCCACTCCTTCGGCACGTGGCAGTCGGGGCAGGTGGCGCGCACGCCGGTGCGGTTCGAGTCGTGGATGCTGCCCGTGTATTCCGCGTAGACATTGTTCTTCATCTCGTGGCACGAGACGCAGAACTCCTCGCGGTTGGTCATCTCCATGGCCCAGTTGAAGCCGCCCCAGAAGACGACGCCGGCGACGACGCCGACCAGCAGCAGCCCGGCCAGCGAATAGCGCGCGGACGGGCGCCACAGGGTGGTCCACAGGCGGCGGAGCGCCCCGGGCCGGCGGCCGGCGATGGTTTCGGTGGTCATGGCCTGGGTCTCCTCAGCGAGCCGCGTTGGCCGGCGTGAAGCGGTTCTCGACCAGCGGCAGCGCGTCGGTCTGCGGCACGTGGCACTGCGTGCAGAACCAGCGGGTGCCGGCGATCTGGTCCAGCCGGTTGCCCTGGCGGTCCTGGTAGTGCGTCTCGCTGACCTTCGGCGCGTTCTCGCGGGTGTTGTTCGGCCAGTCGTGGCAGCGCAGGCACTGGTTGACCTTCAGGTCGATCTCGTAGCGATCGACCTTGTGCGGGATCAGCGGCGGCTGCTGGCGGTAGGCGCGGTCGAGCGGCTTGCCCTCACGCACGGCGTGCACCTCGGGAGCGGCGTTGTTCTCCTCGATGGCGAGTTCGCCGCGCAGCGTGCGCACGTCGCCGGCGCGCAGCGAGCCGGGCATGAGGGTGGCGGCCACCAGCACCAAGCCGACCGCCGCGGCAATGAGCTTCAGTCCAGTCTTCACGGTAGGTCTCCTTGACGAAGGGGTGCCGCACCGGCGACCGGGCCTTGCCGGCCGACGCCGAGGACGAACACGCTCTGCGGGCATACATCGACGCAGCGGCCGCAGGCCGTGCAGTCGCGGGAAAGGATGAGGTCGCTGTCGGGGTCCTTCAGCGACGGGGTGATGACGTGCGGCTCGGGGCAGACCTGGAAGCAGTCCTGGCAGTGGTCGCAGGCCGCGCGCTGCGGCGCCCCGACCCGCACCCGGCCCCAGCGGCCGATCAGTCCGTAGAAGGCGCCGACCGGGCACAGCGCGCCGCACCAGCCGCGCGGCGCGACCGCCAGATCGAACAGGAAGACGGCCGCCACCACGCCCCAGGCCAGCGACGATCCGAAGACCAGCGCGCGGTGCGTCATGGTGATGGGGTTGACCAGCTCCCACGCGATGCTGCCGCCGACGGCCGAGGCCAGCAGCGCGCCGGCCAGCACCACGAGGCGCAGCCGCCGGTCGAGCCGCACGCCCTCGCGCCAGCCGAGCCGGCGGCGCAGCGCCGCGGCGCCGTCGGTGACGACGTTGACCGGGCACACCCAGGAGCAGAACAGCCGCCCGCGCAGCAGCGCGTACGCCGCCAGCACGATCAGGGCGCCGAGCAGCGCGGCCGTCTCCGGCGCGTGGCGGGCGACGAGCGACTGCAACACGATGAACGGGTCGCTCAGCGGCAGCACGCCGAGCGTCAGGCTGGTCGCCAGCGTCCCCTTGGCGATCCACACGCCGAGCAGCGGGCCGCTGAGGAACAGCGCCAGGAAACCCAGTTGGACGGCACGACGGGCGAGCAGCCAGCGGTGCGCCCGGAACCATCCCTTGGCCCGGATCGCCGCGGGTCCCGGCAGGCGGCGGGCGCTCATGGCCGGAACTCCTTGCCGGGCACGCGGGGCAGCTCGGGCGGGGTGTAGCCGCGGTCGGGCAGGTCGATGATGCCCTCGACGAACGGCTTGTCGCCGTGCCGGGCCTTCTCCTCCCAGCCCAGCCCGTAGTGCGCGCCGATGCGGCCCTTCGCCAGCACGGTGGGCAGCACCTTGATGGCGGCCTCCTCCAGCACGCAGGACTGCTCGCACTTACCGCAGCCGGTGCAGACGTCGGTGTTCACCACCGGAATCAGGTGGGCGTGCCGGCCGGTGCGCTCGTTGTGGCGGGCCTCCAGCCGGATCGCCTTGTCGATCAGCGGGCAGACCCGGTAGCAGACGTCGCAGCGCAGCCCCAGCACGTTCAGGCAGGTCTCGTGCCCGACCAGCACGGCGCTGCCCATGCGCGCCTTGTCGATGTCCGTCAGCCCCTTGTCGAGCGCGCCGGTCGGGCACGCGACGACGCAGGGGATGTCCTCGCACATCTCGCACGGGATCTTGCGCGCCTCGAAGTACGGCGTGCCGGCGGTGGCGGCGGCGCCCAGGTCGGCGAGCTTCAGCGTGCCGTACGGGCAGTCGCGCACGCACAGCCCGCACCGCACGCAGGCGGACAGGAACTGGGATTCCGGCAGCGCGCCGGGGGGACGCAGGGCGTTCGCCGCCAGGGTCCGCGACGGCGCCGCCGCCCAGCCGAGCAGCAGCGCCAGGAACCCCGCCCCGCACGCCCCGCGGGCGGCGTCGGCGAGGAACCTGCGGCGGTCCACGGCTGGTTTGTCGGATGCCATAACGGTGTCCTCTTGCTTCCCTCCCCCAGCCCCGCTGGGGGAGGGTCAGGGTGGGGGCAGCGGCGTGTCGGGGAGGCCGCGGGGGCCCCCCCCCCCCCCCGCGGGGGCCGGCCGCCCCCCCCCCCCCGCGGGGGGG
>NZ_JBOZRT010000064.1:0-1976 GCF_050789165.1 Azospirillum sp. | reverse complement strand
GCGGCGCCCCGGCGCTGCGCGGCATGGCGCCGCTGCTGCCCGAGGTGCGCTTCTGCCCGACCGGCGGCCTGAAGGCCGAGAACGTCCGCGAGATCCTCGCCCTGCCCAACGTCTTCGCGCTGGGCGGCACGTGGCTCACCCCGGCCGATGCCGTCAAGGAGCGCCGCTGGTCCGAGGTCGAGCGCCTCGCCCGCGAGGCCGCCGCGCTGGCCGCGTCCTGATCCCTCTTCCCGGAAGGAAACCCTGTCCATGCCCACCCTGACCCGAGACCAGCTTGCCGGCGGCGCCTACGACGTGGCGCACACGGCGGGCGCGCCCGTCCTGCCCGTGACCGTGCTGCAGGTGGGCGACGGCAACTTCCTGCGCGGCTTCGTCGATTGGATGGTGGACGTGGCCAACGGCGCCGGCGTCTACCGCGGCGGCGTCGCCATCGCCCAGCCGCTCGACCAGGGCGTGGCCGGGCTGCTGACGGCGCAGGACAACCTGTACACCGTGCTGCTGCGCGGCATCGAGAACGGCCGGGAGGTCGAGGCCCGGCGGGTGGTCAGCTGCGTGTCCGACGCGCTGAACCCCTACGCCGACTGGCAGCGCATGCTGAGCCACGCGCAGTCCCCGGACCTGCGGTTCTTCGTCTCCAACACCACCGAGGCCGGCATCGCCGACAGCGACGAGCCCTACACCCCCGGCATCTGCCAGAAGGGCTTCCCGGCCAAGGTCGCGGCGCTGCTGCACGCCCGCTTCAAGGCCCTGGGCGGCACGCCGGAGAGCGGTCTGGTGTTCCTGCCCTGCGAGCTGATCGAGGCGAACGGCAGCACGCTGAAGCGCATCGTGCTGGCGCACGCCAAGCGCTGGGGCCTGGAATCCGGTTTCGCCGCCTGGGTGGAGGCGCACTGCCACTTCCTGAACACGCTGGTCGACCGCATCGTCCCCGGCTACCCGCGCGACGAGGCCGCCGCGCTGTTCGCCACATGGGGCTACGAGGACACGCTGGCCGTCGCCGGCGAGCCGTTCCACGTCTGGGTCATCGAAGGCCCGGCCGAACTCGCCGAGGAGTTTCCGCTGCACAAGGCCGGGCTCAACGTCGTGTGGACCGACGACCTGAAGCCCTACCGCACACGCAAGGTGCGCATCCTCAACGGCGCCCACACCGCCAGCTCGCTCGCCGCCTTCTGCGCCGGGCTGGACACGGTGAAGTCGATGATGGACGACGCGACCGTCGCCGCCACCCTCAACCGCGTGATGTTCGAGGAGATCGTCCCCTACGTCCCGCTGCCCGAGGCCGAGCGCCAGCAGTACGCCCGCACCATCATGGAGCGCTTCGGCAACCCCTACATCCGGCACGAGCTGATCTCCATCGCGCTGAACTCGGTGTCGAAGTGGCAGGTCCGCGTGCTGCCCAGCCTGAAGGACGCGGTCGCCCGGAACGGCGAGGCGCCGGCCGGCCTGTCCTTCTCGCTGGCGGCGCTGCTGCGCTTCTACCGCGGGACCATGGTCGAGGGCACCTATACGGGCACGCGCGAGTCCGGCTCCTACCCGATCCGCGACAACCCGGAGGTGATCGCCGCCATGGGCGCGGCGTGGTCGGCCCACGCCGGCGATCCCAAGGCGCTGACGGCGGCCCTGCTGGCCGATGCGGCGCTGTGGGGCGAGGACCTGACGCGCATCCCCGGCCTCGCCGTGCGCGTCGCCGACGCGCTGGCCGTCTTCGAGGCCAAGGGCATGCGCGGGGCGATGACCGAACTGGTGGCGTGATGCGCTGATTGCCCCCTCCCCATCCCTCCCCCGCCTTTGGCGGTGGAGGGGGCAGAACGGCGAAGTCCCCTCCACCGCGAAGCGGGGGAGGGTTAGGGAGGGGGCAGCGCGCTCATAGAATTAGGATTCTTCCAGGGACGCGGGGGGTAGGAGCCCCCCCCACCGCCCCGTCCCGGTAGCGGGTCCCCCAGCCCCCCCCACCCACCGACAGATTGGGGGGCCGG
>NZ_JBOZRT010000063.1:0-55208 GCF_050789165.1 Azospirillum sp. | reverse complement strand
TGATCAGCTCCTCCAGCACCGCCTTGCCTTCGGACGTCTTGGTGTCGAGCGTGATGGAGCGCTTGTTGTGGTTGAGCATGGTGAAGTAGAGGCTGTCGGCATCGGGGATGTCGCGCAGCTGGGCACGGGTGATGTCGCCCTCGCCCGGCCGCTCGACCTTGATGACGTCGGCGCCGAACCACGCCAGCAGCTGCGTGCAGGTCGGACCGGATTGGACGTGGGTGAAATCCAGGATCCGCACGCCGTCGAGAGCCTTGGTCATGCCGTTCGTTCCCCCCTGATGGCCCGCGGGACGGCTGCCGTCCCGGCCTGTCTTGTGGTGTCGCGGTTCAGGCATCCGGCTACCGGAGCCAGGTCTTCACTTCGAGGATGCGCGCGTCGCCCTTCGCCGTCCGGGCGTAGGAGCGTCCGTACTGGGTGACGTATTCGCGGACGAACCCGCTCTTGATCAGTTCGTCGAGCACCGGCCGCAGGACGGCGGGCTTCAGGTTCGCCACGCTGGTGATCGCCAGCAGCGAAGCCGGCGGCGTCATTGCCGAGGGTCCCGGCATGGCGCGCAAGGTGTTGAGCATCGTCCAATTCACGGATGTCGGAGAGATCACAGGCACCTCCCTTCAAGCGTCCGGGCCCGCTGAATGAGCGTGTTTCACCCTGCGCGATCCGCAGGCAACCCGAGCCATCGACCTCGACCCTAGGACCTCAAGTTAAGTTGAGGTCAAGGGGAAATTTCGGGGTGGAAATCATCGGTCGCCACCGCAGTCCCGTCCTGCGTCTTTTCGCTTGACCTAAACTTAACTTGAGGTCCTAGGGTCAGCGCCGCACAGATCCACCGCCCGCGGAGGAAGAGGGGAATGAAGGCCGAAATGCGGCACTTGCCGCGCCGTCTGAAGATCATGTTCCTGGCGAAGAGCCGGAACCGTCGCCGCGTCGCGCTGTTCAGACCCATCCTTCCGGGCGCCAACCTCCGCGATCGCCTCATTGCCTGCTGCGGCGCCCTGCTCGGCCTCGCCGTGGTGGGGGTGCTGTGCAGCCTTACCCTGGGCTTCGTCAGCAGCGCGCCGGTCCTCGTCGCACCGATGGGGGCGTCGGCGGTGCTGCTGTTCGCTGTGCCGGCCAGCCCCCTCGCCCAGCCCTGGCCCATCATCGGCGGCAACACGCTGTCGGCGCTGGTCGGCGTGCTCGTCGCCGGTCTGATCCACGACCCCATGCTGGCCGGCGCCACCGCGGTCGCGTTGGCCATCGCCGCGATGTCCCTCACGCGCTGCCTGCACCCGCCCGGCGGGGCCGCCGCGCTGACCGCCGTACTCGGCGGGCCGGCGGTTGCGGCCTCCGGGCTCGGCTTCGCCTTCCTGCCGGTCGCGATCAATTCCGTCCTGCTGGTCGCGGCCGGATGGCTGTTCCACCGGTACTCCGGCCATTCCTACCCGCACGTCCCGAAGGTGAAACCGGAACCGGCGCACCGGGCCGCCCATCCGCCGGCCCGGCTGCGCGGCGGCGTGACGCCCGACGACGTGGACGAAGCCATCCAGGAACTCGGCGAGGCGCTCGACGTCAGCCGCGAGGACCTCGGGGCGATCCTGGCGCGAGCCGAACTCCACGCCATGGAACGGCTGCACGGCGACGTCACGTGCGCCGACATCATGTCCAGCGACGTGCCCGCGGTCTCCGCCGACGCCCCGGCGGGCGTGGCCCGCCGGTTGCTGGACGAGTATGGGCGCCACGCGCTGCCCGTGGTCGATGCGCGCAACGTGGTGATCGGGGCGATCGGCCATGCGCAGCTCATGCGGGACGCCGCGCGCGTCGCCGATCTCATGGTGCCGGCGCAGCTCGAGCGGCCGCAGACGCCCGCGTTCCGGCTCGTCGACCCGCTGGTCGACAGCCGGATGCCCGAGGCGATGATCGTGGATGACGGCGGCAGGCTGTTGGGCACGGTGGCCCAGTCGGATCTGCTCCTGGCCCTGGCGCGCAACGCTCTTCTGGCGCGGAGGAACGGCGACGGGCCGTGATCGCAAGCCTTGCAGGGCGGCGACCGTCCTCTGCGCCGGACGGTTCAGTCGCCCTCGGCCATGGCCGCGCCGGAACCGGGCCGCAGGCGCCGGGGTCCCGAGCTTGGGCGCCGGTAGAAGATCGCCAAGTTGCCAAGCAGGACCAGCGGCAACCCGCCCAGCGCCCAGGGTGTCCACGCGTAGCCCTCGAACAGGGTGGAGACTGCCAGCGCAATCACCGGGAACAGCACGGTCGCGTAGGCCGCGCGGTCGGCGCCGATGCGCGCCACCAGCGACAGGTAGGCGAAGAAACCCAGCACCGAACCGGGAACCGCCAGATAGAGCAGGCTGAGCAGATAGCGCGGCGTCGGCTCGATCACCAGCGGCAGGCCGCGGACCACGGCCAGCGCACCCAGGAAGACGACGCCCCAGCTCATGCCGCGCACGATGGCGTTGGGCAGGTCCGTCCCGTCGCCGGTCGCGCGCATGGACACCAGATTGCCCAGCGAGAAGACGTAGGTGCCCGCCAGCGCCAGCCCGATCCCCAGCGCCGTGGCGCCGGTCGCGTCCACCTTGGCGAAGGCCTCCCCGAACAGCAGGGCCATGCCGGCGATGCCCAGGGCGGAGCCCGCAATCGTCCGCAGCGTCGGCGCCTTGCGCAGGAAGAGCCACTGGTTGAGCGCGTTGAAGATGGTGGACAGCGTGAACACCACCGACACCACGCCGCTGGCGATGTGACCGGACGCGTTGTAGATCAGCACGAAGTTGAGCCCGAACAGGCACAGCCCCATGGCGGCGAACCAGCCGTGCTGCCGCAGCCGCACCCGCCGCAGGCGCCCGGTCGCCGCCAGCCCGATCCACAGCACCGCCGCCGCAAGCACGAAGCGCCAGAGGATGGACACTTCGGTCGGCACCGGTCCGAACTGCATCTTGATGGCGAACCACGTGAAGCCCCAGGCGACCACCACCGCCGCGAACAGGATTGCCGTCATGGCCGGCTGCCTTCTTCCGTCTGTCCCTGTTCAAGGAATGGCACGGCGCGCCCTGCCCGTCTTTCACGCGCTTGCGCATCGTGTCACAGGCTTGCGTTCTTTCCACATGGCGGCCCCGGACAGAGGCTGATTCGCGCGCCGCCTCTCGGCGGGCTTGCGGGGGATCGGCGAATGCTGTCTGCTGGAGCGGCTATGGCGACCATGGATCACTATACGATCTACGACATCCTGCGGCGCGAGGGCGTGCCGTTGCGCACCTCGGCGCATTTCGGCGACGGCGTCGGCGCCGCGCTGTGGGACCGCGACGACACCGCCGAGACCCGCTATGTGGAGCCCGGGCACCACACGCTCAGCCTCTACCTCGAGGGCGGCACGGGAATCCGCCGCCGCCAGGGGGCGAGCGCGGCGCCCCACGGCGGCCCCGGCAGCCTGTGCGTCATGCCGGCCGGTGTCAGCACGTCATGGGATGTCAACGGGCACGTCAGCATGTTTCACCTCTACGTGCCGCGCGCCGCCTTCGACCGCGCCGTGATCGAGGCGCTGGACGTCGACCCGGCGGCGGTCCGCCTGCGCGACGAGACCTTCGTCCGCGACCCGTCCATCGAAACGGTGATCCGCTCGGTCATGCTGCCGTTGCGCTGGGACGACCCGGCGGACCGCGTCGCCGTCGGCCACGCGGGCCGGATGCTGATCGCCTATCTGGCGTCGCGCTTCACCGACCGTCCGACCAAGGCCCTGCTCGCGCGCGGCGGGTTGGCCCCGGCCGTGCTCCGGCGGGTGGCGGACTTCGTCGAATCCCATCTGGACGCGCCGCTGAGCATCGACGACCTCGCGGCGGTGGCCGGGCTCAGCCCCTACCACTTCGCGCGCGCCTTCAAGCGCTCGACCGGCGAGGCGCCACACCGGTTCGTCCTGAGCCGGCGGATCGAGCGCGCCAAGGCGCTGATCGCCGCCGGCGGGTTGCCGCTGACCGAGGTCGCCACCGCCGTCGGCTTCAGCAGCCAGAGCCACTTCACGCTGCGGTTCCGCGAAGTGGTCGGGCTGACGCCCAAGCGCTTCGCATCGACCGCCTGAACACCCCTCAGCCGCCCAGATAGGCTTTCTGGATGTGCGGGTTCTCCAGCATGGCGCTGCCGGTGCCGTGCTCGACGACCTGTCCCGTCTCCAGCAGGTAGGAGCGGTCGCACAATTCCAGCGCGGCCAGCGCGTTCTGCTCGACCATCAGGACGGTCGTGCCCTCCCGGCGGATCTCCAAGACGATCTCGAAGGTGCGCTCCACAAGGTTCGGCGCGAGGCCGAGCGACGGCTCGTCGAACAGCACCATCTTGGGGCGCGACATCAGCGCGCGGGCAATGGCCAGCATCTGCTGTTCGCCCCCCGACAGCGTGCCGGCCGCCTGATGCAGGCGCTCCTTCAGGCGGGGGAACTTGTCGTAGATGCGCTCCAGATCGCGGGCGATGCCGTCGCGGTCCTTGCGCAGGTAGGCGCCCATCTCCAGGTTCTCGCGCACCGTCAGCTGCGGGAACACCCGCCGCCCCTCCGGGCAGTGGGCGATCCCCATCGCCAGGACGTTGCGCGCCGACGAGTTGCCGATCGGCTGGCCGCGAAAGGTGATCGACCCCGTCGCCAGCGGCAGCATGCCGCTGATCGCCCGCAGCGTCGTCGTCTTGCCGGCGCCGTTGGCGCCGATGAGGGTGACCAGCTCGCCCTCCTCCACCTCCAGCGAGACGTTGCGCACCGCCGGGATCTTGCCGTAGCAGACCGTGATTCCGTCAACCTTCAGCACGCTTCACCCCCTGTCCCAGATAGGCGCGGATCACCTCCGGGTCGTTGCGGACGGTCTCGGGCGGGCCGCAGGTGACGATGCGGCCGTGGTTCAGCACGACCACCAGGTCCGAGATGCCCATGACCATCTTCATGTCGTGTTCGACCAGCAGGACGGTGACGCCGCGGTCACGGATGCGCTTGACCACCCCCATGAACGCCTCGGTCTCCGACGGGTTGAGGCCGGCCGCCGGCTCGTCCAGCAGCAGCAGCTTCGGCGCCGCCGCCAGCGCGATGGCGATGCCGAGCAGCCGTTGCTCGCCGTAGGCGAGGTTGCCGGCCAGCTCGTCGGCGCGGTGCTCCAGGCCGATGAAGTCGAGGATCTCGTTGGCCTCCTGGGCCAGCCGGTCCTCCTCGCCGCGCACCCAGGGCGGGCGCAGCAGCGACGCCCAGGTTTCCGCCCGGCCGCGCTGGTGAAGCCCGGTCATCACGTTGTCGAACACCGTGCAGCCGCCGAAGATGCTGGTGCGCTGGAAGGTGCGCACCACGCCCAGCCCGGCGATGCGCGACGGCGACAGCCGCGTCAGGTCGGCGCCACGGTACAGCACCTTGCCCGAGGTCGGCTTGAGGAAGCCGGTGATGACGTTGAAGGCGGTCGTCTTGCCGGCGCCGTTCGGGCCGATCAGGCTGACGATGGCTCGCTCAGGCACTTGGAAGCTCATGCTGGCGATGGCGATCAGGCCGCTGAAATGGACCGCGACCTCGCGGACCTCCAGCGCGACCGGCGCCGACGACGGTTCGGCGAGGACGGCGCTCATGACGATGCTCCTTCGCTGACCCGTGGTGCCGCGGGGGTGCGTCCGTCGCGGCTGGACCGCTTGGACGCGAACAGCTTCGACACCGCCGGGACGATGCCCTGCGGCAGGAAGAAGACGATGGCGATCATCACCACGCCGTAGATGATCCACTGCATCTCGGGCCGCGCCACGTCGCGCAGCACCTCGGGCAGGAAGCCGAACAGCAGGCCGCCGACGATCGGCCCGGCCAGCGTCCCCTTGCCGCCGGTGACGACCATGATCACCATGGTCACCGTGTAGATGAACATGAAGACGTCCGGATCGACGATGCGGATGTAGTGGGTGTAGAGCGCCCCCGCCGCCCCGGCCATGCCGGCCGAGAGGACGGTCGCCACCACCAGATAGCGCGTGATGTTGATGCCGACCGAGCGCGCCAGGGACTCGTTCTCGCGCAGCGCCACCAGCGCGCGCCCGACGCGCGAGCGCACCAGACGATGGATCAGCAGGAAGCTGACCACCGCAACCGCCAGCACCAGGAGGTAATAGTATTCCTTCTTGTAGAGCGGCAGCACACCCTCCCCCGGCCACCAGACGGTGAGCGGCGGGATGTTGTTGAGCGCCATCGGGCCTTCGGTCAGGTCGACCCAGTTCAGCGCCACCATGCGCATGACCTGGGCGAAGCTGACGGAGACGATGACGAAGTAGGCGCCGCGCACCCGGAAGGCCAGCCGGCCGATCAGCCAGCCGAACAGCGCCGCCATCAGGATGCCGCCGAGGAAGGCCAGCCACACCGGCTGCGGCTCCAGCACGAACGGCTCGGCGCCACCCAGGTCGAGGTCGAAGCCCAGCGACAGCAGCGCGCTGGTGTAGGCGCCGATGCCGAAGAACGCGACGTGCCCGAGGCTCAGCTGCCCGGTGTAGCCGAGCAGCAGGTTGAGGCTCATCGCCGCGATGATGAAGATGCCGGTCGAAGTCAGGACGTACAGGATGTACTGGTCGTTCATCCACAGCGGCAGCGTCGCCATGAACAGGACGAAGAGCCAGGCAAGCGTGCGGGCCGTCATCCGATGCGCTCCTTCGCGGCGAAGAGGCCCTGCGGGCGCACAGCCAGCACGGCGATGATCAGCAGGAAGCCCATGGCGTCGCGGTAGCCCGACGAGACGTAGCCGGCGCCGAACTCCTCCACCAGGGCCAGCACGAAGCCGCCGATGGTCGCGCCTGGGATGTTGCCGAGGCCGCCCAGGATGACGATGGCGAACGCCTTCAGCGCGACGAGGTCGCCCATGGTCGGCGTCACCACGAAGATCGGCCCGAGCAGCGCCCCCGCCACCGCCGCCAGGCCGGAGCCGATGGCGAAGGTCAACGTGTACATCAGCCCGTTGTTGACGCCCATCAGCGCCGCGGTGTCCGGATCCTGGAAGGTGGCGCGCATGGCCACGCCCAGCTTGGTGCGGTTGATCAGCAGGTAGAAGACCAGCAGCAGCACCACCGCGACCGCCAGCACGAACAGCCGGATCGGTCCAACCGACACCGGGCCGAGGATCACCGGCTCGGTGGGGAACGGGTTCGGCACCGACTTCGCGACGCCGCCCCACATCAGCTGCTCGCCGGCCTGCATGGCGATGCCGGCGCCGATCATCACCAGCATGGTGGTGTCGATGTCCGCGCCCTTGAGCGGCCGCAGCAGCACGAACTCGATCAGCGCGCCGAGCGCCACGCCCAGCGTCGCCGCCAGCAGCAGCGACAGGAAGAAATTGAGGCCGAACATCCCGGCCAGCATGAACGCCATGTAGGCGCCGAAGGTATACAGCTCGCCATGGGTGAAGTTGACCACGCGCATGATGCCGAAGATCAGCGTCAGCCCGATCCCCAGCAGCGCGTAGGTGCCGCCGAGGATCACCGCGTTGGCGAGGTGTTGCAGGAATTCTGGCACAGGCGCCTCCGTTGATCCCTCCCCCGCCGAGGGCGGGGGAGGGCCTGGGCAGAAATGGGCCTTACGGCAGCGTCACCTTTCCGCCCTTGACCTGGACGATGTAGATGTTCGGCTGGTTCTGGCCGCTTTCCTTGCCGGCCGGGCCTTCCTTGCTGAAGGCGATGTTGCCGTTTACGCCGCTGACCTTGGTGGTCCACAGCGCGTCGCGGATCGCCTTCGGCTCCGCCTTGCCGGCGCCCTTGATGGCCTCGGCGATGGTGAGGATGCCGTCGTAGCCGCGGAAGCCCTCGGTCAGGCCGGCGAACTCGTAGCCCTTCTTGTTCCAGGCCTCGACGAACGCCTTGGCGACGTCGGGGTTGGTCGCCTTCTCCGGGAACCAGGGGGCGAAGAACAGGATGTGGTAGCTGTTCTCGGCCGCACCGCCGGCTTGGGCGATCAGCTGGTCCGGCGAGGACGAGCCGCCGGTGGTGATGATCCGGTGCGGCAGGCGCTGCTCGGCCGCCTGCTTGAGGATCAGCGTGATCTGCTCGACGCCGGTGGTGACGAACAGCGTGTCGCCGCCCGACTGCTTGATGCTGGCGAGCTGGGCGGAGAGGTCGGTCGCGTCCGGCGCCATGGTCTCGACGACGCCGACCTTGATGCCCTTGCCAGTCAGCATCTTGCCGAACTCGTCCGAGGCGCCGCGGCCGAAGTCGTTGTTCACCGCCAGGAAGTCGGCCTTCTTGATCGGCGGATTGAACTGGCCGAGCTTCTCGCCGAACGCCTTCGCCTCCATGGCGGAGGTCGGCGCGATGCGGAACACCCACGGATTGCCGGACGCGGTGATCTTGCCGGACGACGAGGTCTCGACCACCATCGGGACGCTGTATTCCTGCAGTTTCGGCATCACCGCCAGGGTGAGGGTCGAACTCCAAGCGCCCATCATCACCGGCACCTTGTCGCGGACGATGAGCTTCTCCGCAGCCGAGACGGCTTCCTTGGGATTGCTCTTGTTGTCCTCGATGACCAGCTCGATCTTCTTGCCGAGCACGCCGCCCTTGGCGTTCAGCACCTCCTCGGCGATGCGCGCGCCGTTGGTGACGTAGTTGCCGCTCGCCGCGACCGCGCCGGTCAACGGTTCGTTGACGCCGATCTTGATGCTGTCCTGTGCCATGGCGGCGCCGGAACCCAGCAGCGCCACCGCCACGACCGGCGCCACTTTCATAGACTTAACCATCCCTCCCTCCTTCTCCCTGAACAATCGGATTGATTTCATGCTGGAGGACGTGTGGCCGCTCCTTTCTCCTTCCGGAGATGGGGCGTGCTCGGTTACGGCATGGTCACCTTGCCGTTCTTGACTTGCACGACGTAAACGTTGGCTTCGTTCTGGCCGCTTTCCTTGCCGGCCGGCCCCTGCTTGACGAAGGCGATGTCGCCGTTGACGCCCTTGAGCGTCGTCTTCCAGAGCGCGTCGCGGATCGCCTGCGGCTCGGCCTTGCCGGCGATGCGGATGGCCTCGACGATCGTCCGGATGCCGTCGTAGCCGCGGTACCCTTCGGTCAGGCCGGCGAACTCGTATCCCTTCTTGTTCCAGGCATCGACGAACGTCTTGGCCACGTCCGGGTTGGTCGCCTTCTCCGGGAACCAGGGGGCGAAGAACAGGGTGAAATAGTTGTTGTTCGCAGCCTCCCCAGCCTGAGCGATCAACTGGTCCGGCGAGGACGAACCGCCGTTGGTGATGATCCGATGCGCCAGCCGCAGTTCGGCGGCCTGCTTGAGGATCAGGGTGATCTGCTCGACGCCGGTGGTGACGAACAGGGCGTCGCCGCCCGACTGCTTGATCTTGGCGAGCTGCGCCGACAGATCGGTCGCCTCCGGCGCCATGTACTCGGTGACGCCGGTCTTGACGCCCTTCGATTCCAGCATCTTGCGGAATTCATCAGCGGAGCCGCGGCCGAAGTCGTTGTTCACCGCCAGGAAATCCGCCTTCTTGATCGGCGGATCGAATTGACCGAGCTTCTCGGAGAAGGACTTCGCCTCCATGGCGGAGGTCGGTGCGATGCGGAAGACCCACGGATTTCCCGACGTGGTGATCTTGGTCGAGGACGACGTCTCCACCACCATCGGCACGCCGTATTCCACCAGCTTGGGCATGACGGACAGCGTGAAGGTCGAGCTCCAGGCACCCATCATCACAGGGACCTTATCGCGGACGATCAGCTTCTCCGCGGCCGAGACGGCTTCCTTGGGGTTGCTCTTGTTGTCCTCGATGATCAGCTCGATCTTCTTGCCGAGCACGCCGCCTTGGGCGTTGATCAACTCCTCGGCGACGCGCGCGCCATTGGCGACGTAGTTGCCGTTCGCGGCAACGGCACCGGTCAACGGCTCGTTGACGCCGATCTTGATCGTGTCCTGCGCGAAGGCCGTTCCGGCCCCGAGAGCGACGAGAGCAACCCCGAGCGTGCGGCTCGCAGTCTTCAACACCATGTCCTCCCCCTTCCGGCAGACGTTGGTTCAGCACTCGACCGCGTTGACGGCGAGCCCGCCAAGGCTCGTCTCCTTGTACTTCGACTGCATGTCGCGGCCGGTCTCCCGCATGGTGCGGATGGCGCAATCCAGCGACACGTAATGCTTGCCGTCACCCTTCAGCGCGAGCGATGCGGCGCTGATCGCCTTCACCGCGCCCATGGCGTTGCGCTCGATGCAGGGGATCTGCACCAGCCCGCCGATGGGGTCGCAGGTCATGCCCAGGTGGTGCTCCAGCGCGATCTCCGCGGCGTTCTCCACCTGCGCCGGTGTGCCGCCGAGCACCGCCGCGAGGCCTGCCGCCGCCATCGACGCCGCCACGCCGACCTCGCCCTGGCAGCCGACCTCGGCGCCGGAGATGGACGCGTTCATCTTGGCGAGGATGCCCACCGCCGCGGCGGTCAGCAGGAAGGTGAAGGCCGGCTCCTCCCCGTCCTCACCGTAGAAGTGGCGGTGGTATTCCATGACCGCCGGGATGATCCCGGCAGCGCCGTTGGTCGGCGCGGTGACCACCGTGCCGCCGGCCGCGTTCTCCTCGTTCACCGCGATGGCGAACAGGCTGACCCAGTCGAAGGCCTCGTGCGGCGCCACGCTGTTGCGGCCGTGCGCGCCCTCCAGCTGGCGCAGAAGCGAGGGTGCCCGGCGCCGCACCCGGAACTGGCCGGGCAACTCGCCCTCCGTCCGGCAACCGCGGGCAATGCAGGCGCGCATGGTGGCGACCACACGGCGGAGATGCTCGTCGAGAGCGGCGCGGCCGTGCATGGCCTCCTCGTTGGCACGCACCACGTCGGCGATGCTGCGGCCGGTCGCCTGGGCTATGCCGACGAGGTCGGCGGCGCTGGCGAAGGGATGGGGGGTCGGCGGCGACGGCACCTCCCGCCCGGCCTCGTCGGCGGTGACGATGAAGCCGCCGCCCACCGAGTAGTAATCGCGCGCCGCGAGCTCCCGCCCCTCGGCGTCGAGGGCCTGGAAGCGCAGCCCGTTGGGATGGAACGGCAGCGACTCGCCCATGTGGAAGAGCAGGTCGCGCGCCTCGTCGAACGCCACTTCCCGCTGGCCGCCGAGCGCCAACCGGCCGGTGGTACGGATGCGCGCCAGCAGAGGCGCCACCGCATCCGGGTCCACCGTCTCCGGCCGCTCGCCGGACAGTCCCAGCAACACCGCGGTGTCCGAGCCGTGCCCCTTGCCGGTCAGCGCCAGCGAGCCGTACAGCCCCACCACCACGCGCCGCACCTCCCCGAGCCTCCCCGCCGCGGTCAGATCCTCCGTGAAGCGCAGGGCGGCCTTCATGGGGCCAACCGTATGCGAGCTGGAGGGACCGATGCCGATCTTGAAGAGGTCGAGGACGCTGATCATGTCTGCGAGCCCTTGCGTCCGAACAGGCTGGACAGCAGCCCCTTCACCCAGTCCCGCAGCACCGCCCACAGCAGCGTGCCGGCGTTCAGCTCCCTGGCCGGCCCGGGCGGCGGCCCGGGAGGAGACGCGGTCGCGGCCGGTTGCGGGGGCGTGGCCGGCCGGGACTCCGCCGATGCCGCTTCCGCGGCCGGGGGCGGCGCCTCGGCGGCAAGCTGGGCTTCCAGGTTGCGGGCGAACTCCGCGGTCAGGCGGTTGGCGATCTCCTGCACGATGGCGCCACGGCTGAACTGCGCCAGCGTGCCGGTCAGCGTGAAGTCTACGGTCAGGTCGACGCGGGTCGAGGCGCCCTCCTCCACCGCGGCAAAGGTCACGTCGGCCTTGGTGCGGGAGTTGTTCTTCTGGTCGCGGCCCTCGCCGTGGATGGTGCCGGTGTGGGTGGCGTCGTCCATGGACAGCTCGCCCTCCCCCGCGAAAGCGGCGGTGATCGGGCCGAGTTTGACCTTCATCTGGCCGAACACCTTGCCGTCCTCGGGCGGCTTGGTCAGCCCGGCGCCGGGCATGCAGCCGATGACCCGCTCGACGTCGCCCAGCGCGCGCCAGACCTGCGCGCGGGGGAAGTGGACGGTGAAGCTCTGCGAGATCTGAGGCATGGGTTACTCCGCCGCCGTCTTGCGCGCGTCGAGCACGCGGCGGATCGCGTTGACGATGCCGACGTAGCCGGTGCAGCGGCACAGGTTGCCGCTCATTTCGAGGCGGATGCGCTCCTCGTCGGCGTTGGGCCGGCGCAGCACCACGTCGCGGGCCGACACCAGCATGCCCGGCGTGCAGAAGCCGCACTGCAAGCCGTGCTCCTCCATGAAGGCGTCGCGCAGCTGCGCCGCGACGGGATCCTCGTCCAGCCCCTCCACCGTGGTCACGGAGCGCCCTTCGCAGGCCACCGCGAAGGTGATGCAGGAGCGCGCCGGCTCGCCGTCGATGAGGATGGTGCAGGCGCCGCACACCCCCTGCTCGCACCCCAAGTGCGTGGCCGTCAGCAACTGCTGCTCGCGCAGGAAGTCGGCGAGGTGCGTGCGCGGTTCGACCGTCGCGGTGACACTCTTCCCGTTGACGGTCAGCGTGATGGTCCTGGCGTGTGTCATCCCGTCACCTGCGCGATGGCGCGCTTGAGCGCGACCGTGTGGGTGTTGATTTCGAAGGCGTTGCCGGCCAGCGGCGTGTCGGCGAGGATCTCGGCGACGCGCTCGGGCCGGCAGCCGCCGCCCTGGATCAGCTCCGGGTCCTCGATCACGATGGGCCGGCCGGACGCGGCGGCGATGACGGCGCGCCGCACGCCGCGCGCCGGATCGACCAGCACGGCGCCGGTGGCGTGCGAGAACTCGCCGGCCTTGCGGCAGAATTTGTAGTAGCCCCAGCGCGCCCGCTCCGACAGCGCCGGCACGCGGATCTCGACGACGATCTCGCCGGGCTGCAGGTCGGTCTCGAAGACGCCGAGCACGAAGTCGGTCACCGGCACCGTGCGCCGCCCGCCGCGGCCGGCCACCACCACCTCGGCCCCCAGCGCGGTCAGCGTGGCGACCCAGTCGGCCGCCGGGTCGGCGTGCGCCAGGCTGCCGCCGATGGTGCCACGGTTGCGCACCGCGCGGTAGGCGATGCCGCCCGCCACCTTGGGCAGCACGCCGCGCGTGGCGTCGTCGTAGCGGCCGTCCTCCAGCGTCGCGTGGGTGACGCAGGCGCCGATGGCGACGGCGTCGCGGTCGACGCGGATGGCGCACAACTCGGCGATGCCGGTGATGTCCACCAGCAGGTCGGGCTGGGCGAGGCGCAGGTTGAGCATGGGGCCCAGCGACTGCGCCCCGGCCACCGGCCTCGCGCCGATGTCGTCGCGGTCCAGGAGGTCCAGCGCCTCCTCCACCGTCGCGGGGCGCGCGTAGTCGAAGTCGATGGCTTTCATCGCGAGGCCTCCGCCGCGTGGATGGCCGCGACGATGCGCTCCGGCGTCATCGGGCTGTCGGTGACGACCGCCTTCAGCGGGCGCAGCGCGTCGTTGATCGCGTTGCACAGCGCCGCCGGAGGCGCGATGGCACCGCCCTCGCCGATGCCCTTGACGCCGAACTCGGTGTAGGGCGACGGCGTCAGCATGTGCAGGATGCGCACGTGCGGCACCTCGGTGAAGCCGGGGATCAGGTAGTCCATGAAGGTGGAGGCGAGCGGCTGCCCTTCCGCGTCGTAGGGCATCTGCTCGTACAGCGCGGTGCCGATGCCCTGCGCCACGCCGCCGTAGATCTGCCCGTCCACCACCATCGGGTTGACCATGGTGCCGGCGTCCTCCACCACGACGTAGTCGAGGATCTGCACGGTTCCCAGCTCCGGATCGACGGCCACCGCCACCGCGTGCGTGGCGTAGGAGAAGGTGCCGTGGTCGCTCTTCGGCTTGTAGCCGCTGGTGGCCTCCAGCCCGCCCCGGTCCACGTCGAGCGGCAGCAGCTGCGGCGCCCGGTACCAGGTGTGCGCGATGTCCTTGATCGGGATGCTGGCCTGCCCGACCCGCACGCAGCCCTCCTCCAGCCGCGCGTCCTCTGGCCGGGCCTGCAGGAGGTGCGCGCCGATCTTCAGCACGCGCTCCGCCAGCGTCTTGCACGCCGTGGATACGGCGCCGCCGGCCATCACCATGCTGCGCGAGCCCCAGGTGCCCGTCGAATAGGGCGTCAGCCCGGTGTCGCCGTGCACCAGCTTGATCTTGCCCAGCTCGATGCCCAGCACCTCGTTGGCGACCTGGGCGAAGGTGGTCTCCATGCTCTGGCCGTGCGACTGCACGCCGACGCGCAGCTCCAGCCCGCCGTCCGGCGTGATGCGGGCCTGGGCCTGCTCGTGGCCGGGCACCATGGGAATGCCCCAGCCGTGGTAGACCGCGGTGCCGTGCGCCGACTGCTCGCAGTAGGTGGCGACGCCCACGCCGACCAGCCGGCCGTCCGGCTCGCCGCGCGTCTGCCGGGCGCGCCAGCCCTCCAGCTCCAGGGCGGCGACGGCGCGGCGCACCGATTCGGGATAGTCGCCGCTGTCGAAGTGCTTCTTCGTCACGTTGTCAAAGGGCATCTTCTCCGGCGGGACGAGGTTCTCGACGCGCACCTCCCACGGTTCGCGCCCAACCGCCTCGGCGACCGCGTCGATCATCTGCTCCATGGCGAAGCAGACGCCGGTGCGCGCGACGCCGCGGAAGGGCACGATCGGCGGCTTGTTGGTGCACACCGAGAAGGTGCGGCAGCGGTAGTGCTGGAAGTCGTACGGACCGGGCAGGATGCTGCCGACCTGCGCCGCCTCCAGGCATGCCGAGAATGGGTAGACCGAGTAGGCGCCGGCATCGACCCAGGCATCCGCCTCGATGCCCAGGAGCTTGCCGCGCTCGTCGGCGTAGGCGGTGATCTCGTAATGGTGCTCGCGGCAATTGGCAGCGGCCACCAGATGCTCGCGGCGGTCCTCGGTCCAGCGCACCGGGTGGTCGAGTTTCATGGCGAGCCAGCCGGCCACCACCTCCTCCGGCTGCAACAGGCCCTTCCAGCCGAAGCCGCCGCCGACGTCCGGCGCGATCACGCGGATGGCGCCCTGGTCGATTCCCAGACACTCCGACAGGCCGGCGCGCACGATGTGCGGCATCTGCGTGGCGGTGGTGAGGACCAGCTGTTCGGCCTGCCGCTCCCAGTGGGCGACGACGCCCTTGCCCTCCAGCGGCACCATGCACTGGCGCGCCGTGCGGATGGTGCGCGACACCTTGACCGGCGCGGTGGCGGCGACCTCGCGGATGTTGCCGCCGACGTTGGTCTCCAGGAACACGTTGTCGGCCCAGTGCTCGTGCACCAGCGGGGCGCCCGGCTTCACCGCCTCCAGCATGTCGGTGTTGACCGGCAGCTCCTCGAAATCCACGAAGACCTGCGCGGCGATGTCTTCCGCCTCGGCACGGGTGGCGGCGATGCAGACCGCCACCGGTTCGCCGACGAAGCGCACCTTGCCGTCGGCCAGCGCCGGCTGCTCGGACACCTTGAACCCCGGCAGCCCGGACACGGCGCGAATCGCCTTGATCCCGGCCGCCTGCATGTCCTCCCAGGTGAAGACCGCGCCGCGGTGCTCCTCTGGAATGTCGAACCCGCGGATGCGGGCGTGGGCCACGGGGCTGCGCACGAACGCCAGCTCCTTCATGCCGACGAGCGCGATGTCGCCGACGAACCGGCCGCGGCCGCGCAGCAGCCGCTCGTCCTCTTTTCTCCGGACCCTGGCACCGACACCGGTGGCGTGCGCCATCCCCGATCCTCCCTGATGCCGTTCTTGCTTATGCATACCCGGGGATGTGATCGCCCGGGGCGCGAAGGCGTCTGTTCGCTCACGAACCTTCATTGCCACGTACTATCAACTCAACCGAATGCGGAAATCAAGCCTTTCCGTGGACA
The DNA here is from genome assembly GCF_050789165.1 of Azospirillum sp. Taxonomy (NCBI): domain Bacteria; kingdom Pseudomonadati; phylum Pseudomonadota; class Alphaproteobacteria; order Rhodospirillales; family Azospirillaceae; genus Azospirillum; species Azospirillum sp. The sequence goes on along the minus strand of NZ_JBOZRT010000063.1, from coordinate 39,437 downwards.
CATTTTTCTTGCCAGCTGATATTAAGGTGCATATGGTTCTAAAGATAGTACCTTATGCACACATTGGCCGTGCTGCGGCAGGGGCTTCGCGCAACGGCGCGGGCACCGGCACCGACCCGAGGAGAGCGACCGTGACCCCTTTCGAGCTCCCCGCCTCCGTTATGGACCGCACCGTCCGCGACCGCGCCGTGGCGCGCCTGCGCGAAACGGGGGTGCGTCTGCCAACCTTCGAGGAGATAAGCGACCCCGTCGCTGCCTCTACCGGTGTAGGACCAACGGTGGATCCGGATAGTCCGAACGCCGCGAACCTGCACCGCGTTCACTGGTTCAACGCCGCCGACCGCCGCCATCTGGCCGAGGTGCCCGGCTATATCGAGCTGCCGCGCGCGCTGACCGGCGTGCCGGCGCGGATCGTGGTGGTGCTGGGCGAGCGGTTCCCGATGATCGGCGCGCACAAGGTGCTGCCGGCCTACGCGTGCCTCGCCGTGCGGCTGGTCACCGGCCTGTTCGACCCCACCCGGCACAAGGCGGTGTGGCCGTCCACCGGCAACTACTGCCGCGGCGGCGTCGCCATCTCGCGCATCCTCGGCTGCCGCGGCATCGCCGTGCTGCCCGAGGGCATGAGCGCCGAGCGGTTCGAGTGGCTGTCGCGCTGGGTCGCCGACCCGTCGGACGTCGTCCGCACGCCGGGCTCGGAGAGCAACGTCAAGGAGATCTACGACACCTGCGCCGAGCTGGCCCGCCACCCGGACAACGACATCCTCAACCAGTTCTCGGAATTCCCGAACTACGTCGTGCACCGGGTCTGCACCGGGCGGGCGCTGGCCAAGGTGTTCGAGCACGCCTCCGGCGGCCGCGGGCGGCTGGCGGCGTTCGTCAGCAGCACCGGCTCCGCCGGCACGCTGGCGGCGGGCGACCACCTGAAGGCGACCTACGGCACCAAGATCGTCGCGGTCGAGCCGACCGAGTGCCCGACCATGCTCTACAACGGCTACGGCGTCCACAACATCCAGGGCATCGGCGACAAGCACATCCCGCTGATCCAGAACGTGATGAACAGCGACCTCGTCGTCGGCGTCTCCGACGCCTCGACCGACACGCTCAACGTGCTGTTCAACACGGCCGAGGGGCGTGCCTTCCTGGCCGAGCGCAAGGGGCTGTCCGACGAGGAGATCCGCGCGCTGGGCTCCATCGGCATCTCCGGCATCTGCAACATCCTGGCGGCGATCAAGACCGCCAAGCGCCTGGACCTGACCGAGGAGGACGTGATCGTCACCGTCGCCACCGACGGTGCGGCCATGTACGGCAGCGAGCGCGACAAGGCGCTGGAGCGCGACTTCGGCAACCGGTTCGATCAGGTCTCGGCGGCGGAGGTGTTCGGCCGCGCGCTGGCCGGCGTCGGCGAGGACCATGTGCTGGAACTCGGCCACCACGACCGGCGGCGGATCTTCAACCTCGGCTACTTCACCTGGGTGGAGCAGCAGGGCATCGCGCTGGCCGACTTCGACCGCCGACTCGACCAGCGCTTCTGGGACGATTTGTGCGCGCTGGTCCCGGTGTGGGACGAGCTGATCGAGAGCGTCAACCGCGACGCCGGCACCGCCTGACGGCCGGGCATCGACGGGAAATGGGGAGGACACATCCGTGGTGATATCCTACGACCAGTTGCGAGCCGAGACCGCCGCGCGCGACCGCAGCCTGCGCGAGAAGGTGATGACGCTGGAGGAGGCGGCGGCGCTGATCCGCGACGGCGACCACGTCGCCATCGGCGGTTGCATGATGTCGCGCACGCCCATGGCGATGATCTGGGCGCTGGTGCGCGCCGGGCGGCGGGACCTGACCTTCTCCCGCTCCATCGTCTCGTCGGACGGCGACATCATCTTCGCCTCGGGCATCGGCAAGAAGATGATCACGTCCTGGTTCAGCCAGGGCATCGTCTGGGGCATCTCCAAGGTGATGCGCCACTGGGTCGAGTCGGGTCGCGCCGAATTCGAGGAGTGGAGCCACATGTCCATGGGCCTGCGCTACCGCGCCGGGGCCATGGGGGTGCCGTTCATGCCGTCGCGCTCGATGATGGGCTCCGACGTGCGGCGCCGGGTCGACGGCCAGCTCAAGGAGATGGATTGCCCGTTTACCGGCGAGAAGCTGCTGCTGCTCCCGGCGCTCAACCCCGACGTGGCGATCATCCACGTCCAGCGCTGCGACCCGTACGGCAACGCGCAGCTCGACGGGCTTCAGTTCATGGATGTCGACCTGCCGATGGCGGCGAAGAAGGTGATCGTCACCACCGAGCGCATCGTCTCCAACGACCAGATCCGCCGCGCACCCGACCAGACCAAGTTCCCGTTCTTCACGGTGGAGGCAGTGGTCGAGGTGCCCTACGGCAGCGCTCCGCACGAGTGCTACGGCCATTACGAACCGTTCTTCAAGCACATGGACCAGTTCGCGGAGATGACCAAGAAGGACCCCGAGCAGGGTGCCCGGGAGTACCTGGAGCGCTTCTACCACGAACCCCAGAGCTGGACGGAAACCCTGTCCCGGATGGGCATGGGCGACCTTCTGACGGCCACCCGCGGCGGCAGGAGCATCCACAATGTCTGAGCGCACCTACACGGCGGCCGAACTGCTGGCGGTGATGGCCAGCCGCTCGCTGGACGACGGTCTGACGGTGTTCGCCGGCGTCGGCACGCCGCTGCTGGCGGCCACCCTGGCGCAGCGCTTGCACGCGCCGGGGCTGACCATCCTGTTCGAGGGCGGCGTCATCGGCCCGTTCATCGTGCCGGGCGAGCTGCCGCCCTCCACCAACGAGCAGCGCTGCACCCGGCAGGCCAACATGCTCTGCCCGATCACCGACGTGCTGCTGCTGCTGCAACGCGGCTACGTTGATGTCGGCTTCCTGGGCGGCGCGCAGATCGACCGCTTCGGCAACATCAACAGCTCGTTCATCGGCGACCCCGACCACCCGAGCTGCCGCCTGCCCGGCACCGGCGGCGGCAACGACATCGCCAGCCTGTCGCGGGTGATCGTCGCCATGAAGCACGAGAAGCGCCGCTTCGTGGAGCGGGTCGAGTACATCACCAGCCCCGGCTACCTGGAGGGCGGCGACAGCCGGCGGCAATCCGGCCTGCTGGCGGGCGGCCCGTACCGGATCATCACCGACCTGGCGATCATGGGCTTCCACCCGGAGACCAAGCGCATGCGCATCGAGGCGCTGCACCCCGGCGTGAGCGTCGAGCAGGTGCAGGCGAACACCGGCTTCGAGCTGGAGGTGTGGGACGGCGCCCGTACCACCGAGGTGCCGACCGACAAGGAGCTGGCGGTGCTCCGAAACCTCGACCCCGACCGCCTCTACATCGGCTGACCGCGTCCGCCGGCAACGACAAACCCGAGGAAACGCCCCCATGTCATCGAAGACCGTGAAGATCGGCATCGCGATGCGCAACTTCACCCGGTATCCCGAGATGCCGGACCCGAAGGCGCTCCTGGACTACGGCATCTGGGTGGAGGAGCTGGGATTCGAATCGCTTTGGGTGTGGGACCACATCCTGCTGGGCACCGAACCGAACTTCCCCATCGCCGAATCGCTCACCATGCTCACCGCGGTGGCGGCGCGGACCAAGAAGATCAAGCTGGGCACCGGCGTGCTGGTGCTGCCGCTGCGCAACCCGCTGCTGCTGGCCAAGCAGCTGTCGACCCTCGACCTGCTGTCGGACGGGCGGCTGGTGCTGGCCATGGCGTCCGGCTGGTACAAGCGCGAGTTCGACGCCATGGGCGTGCCGTTCAACGAGCGCGGCAAGATCATGGACAAGAACCTGGAGATCATGACCCGCCTGTGGAGCGAGCCGTCGGTCACCGCCGACCTGCCGCCCTACAACATGCGCGAAGCGGTCATGTACCCCAAGCCCGGCAGCAAGCCGCGGCCGACCATCCTGATCGGCGGCTACGTCGATGCGGTGCTGAAGCGCGCCGCGGTCGCGGGCGACGGCTGGCTGACCTACTTCTACACGCCGGAGGGCTTCACCCGTTCCTGGGAGAAGATCGTCGACTTCGCCAAGGAGGCCGGCAAGGACCCGGCGACCCTGCAGAACGGCAACCAGCTGCCCATCATGATCGGCAAGAGCCGCGAGGAGGTGAAGCCGAAGATGATGGAGTGGCTGCACACCGAGTGGGACTTCGCCTCCTGGAGCGAATCGACCACCGACAGCGCCATCATGGGCACGCCCGAGGAGTGCGTCGAGCAGCTGCGCCGGCACGTGGACGTCGGCATCCAGCGCATCGTGCTGGTCCCCTACCGCTACGAGCGCGAGCAGATCGAGATCATCGCCCGCGAGATCCTGCCGAAGCTGCAGGGGTGATTGTAGTCACCACCTCCCCCGCTCCATGCGGGGGAGGTGGGCCCGCAAAGCGGGAAGGTGGGGGCAACGGCGTGCCCGAGAATCAACGCCGACCACGCACGCCGATGCCCCCAACCCGACCCCTCCCCCAGCGAGGCTGGGGGAGGGCTTCTTTTACCCCAGCGTCATCCCCGCGCCGCCGCCGTCCTTCAGCAGGTCGATGTCGAACCGCACGCAGTCGCCGCGGTAGACCAGTTCGGCCACGTAGATCACCACGCCCTCGCGGTTCTCGATGATGAAGCGCGCCTCGGCGATCGGGGCGTTCAGCGGGATGCGCAGCAGTTCCGCGGTCTCCGGATCGGCGCTGCCGATCACCACCGTGGTCTGCGCCCGGCCGATGTCGTCGCGCTGGTGGCGCACCAGCACCGGCAGGGTGGTGTGAGTCTCGAACTCCTCGGGGAAGCGGTCGTAGATCGCCTGCGCCACGTGCACGCTGGCGATGGCGAAGGGCTCGCCGCCGCGGTACTGGATGCTGCGCAGGTAGTGGTAGTCGTCGGCCGCCTTGCCGTCCTCCGGCAGCAGGCGCGGCAACGGCGGCGGATCCTTGACGGAGACGAACTTCGGTACGTTGCCGTCGATGGTCTGAGCCAGCGAGTCCATGTCGATGGCGAGGCGCAGCCAGCGCTTCTCGCGCATGTCCTGGCTGACGAAGGTGCCCTTGCCCTGCTGGCGCCAGACCAGTCCCTCCTTCTGCAGCAGGTCGATGGCCTGCCGCACGGTCACCCGCGCGACCTGGAATTCGCGTTCCAGCTCGTCCAGCGTCGGCATCTTCTGGCCGGCGGCGAACTGGCCATCCTCGATGCGTCGGCGCAGCAGCGTCGCCACCTGGATGTACAGCGGCACCCGGCTGCGCTTGAACGTGCGGGCCAGGTTCGGGGCCGGGCGCGCCGAGGCGCGGCTGGCGGTACGCGTCTTCGCCGTCATAACCATTCTTCCTTCACAACCGGCGCCCTCTCCTACCCCACCGCGGCATCCGCGTCATCCCATTCGAACCCGCTGATGGCGCCGCTCACCAGATTGGTCGAGTAGAGCGCCTCCAGGTCGACCACCCGCTCGTCTGCCGGCACCATCCCGGCCACGAGCCGCTTCAGCGCCGCCTCGTGCGCACGGCGCAGTGTCTGCGCCTCCTCCACGTCGACCGCCGCGAAGCGCACCCGGTCGCCGGGCCGTAGCCGGCCGGCGCGTGGCAGGTCGACCGCGCACACCGCGCCGATCTTGGGGTAGCCGCCGGTGGTCTGGCGGTCGGCCAGCAGCAGCACCGGCCGGCCGTCGCCCGGCACCTGGATCGCCCCCCAGGCCGTGCCGTCCGACACGATGTCGTGCCCACTCCGGTGCGCCAGCGCCGGCCCATCGAACCGCACGCCCATGCGGTCGGCCGCCGGCCCGACCGTGTAGTCGGACTCGAAGAACGTGGCGATTGCCTCCGGCGTGAAGCGGTCGTCCTGCGGCCCGAGCACGACGCGCAACGGGCCGCCGCCCGGCACCGGCGGATCGGGCAGGCGGAGATCGTCACGCTCCGACGCACGCTCGCGGCGCAGCGGCAGCCGGTCGCCGGTCGCCAGCGCCCGCCCCCGGAAGCCGCCGAAGCCGCCGCGGGTGTAGGTGGAGCGGCTGCCGAGCACCGGAGACAGATCGAAGCCGCCCTCCACCGCCAGATAGGCGCAGGCGGCGTGCCGCGGCGCCACCACGCGCAGCCGGTCCCCCTCCTTGAGGGTGAGGCTGCGCCACGCCGGCACCGTGCGGCCGTCGCCGGTCTCCAGCGCCAGAGCGCCATCGAAGGCGGCCAGCGCCACGCGCACGCTCGGCGCGGCGACCTCCAGAACCGGGCCGACGTGCAGGATCTCCAGCGCCGCCTCCCCGGCCGCGTTCCCGACCAGCGCGTTGGCGAGGCGGAGCTGGTCCGGGTCGAGCGCTCCGGACACCGGCACGCCGTACGCCTGGGCGCCGATGCGCCCGCCGTCCTGCACCGTGGTGTGCAGCCCCGGCTGCACGATGACCAGCGCCGCGCTCATGCCGCCACCTCCTCGACCGCGAGTTTGGCCGCGCCCGCCATGAACGCGGCGCGCAGATCATCGAAGCGGGCGCGCTCCACCCGCTCGAAGCGGACGCGGTCGCCGGGGGCGAGCAGTGCCGGAGGTTCCTGCCCAATGTCGAACAGGTCGATCGGTACGGCGCCGATCAGCCGCCAGCCACCGGGGCTCTCCAGCGGGTAGACGGCGGTCATCGCGTTGGCGATGGCGATGGAGCGCGGCGGCACCCGCACGCGCGGCGTGGTCAGCCTTGGCAGCCGCAGCGGCTCCGGCAAATCGCCCATGTACGGATAGCCCGGCAGGAAACCCAGCATGTAGACGTGGTAGTCGACCGAGCCGTGCAGCCCCACCACCTCCGCCGGCGTCAGCTTGGTCCGCTCCGCGACCTCGGCGAGGTCCGGCGCCAGCTCCTCATCGTAGCAGGCGGGCATATGGACGAGGCGCAACCGCCGCTCGGCCACCGCAATGCCGGCCAGCAGCTCCCGCGCGCGGCCGGCGATATCCGCGAAGTCCAGCATCAGCGGGTCGTAGTGGACGAGAAGCGAGCGGAAGGTCGGCACCAGCTCCACCACGCCGGGAACGGCGGCCCGGCGCATGGCGTCGGCCAGCGCGGTGACGCGCTCACTCACCGCCCGATCGATGCGGTCGTCCAGTTCGACGACGAGGGCCGCGTCGCCCTGCGGCAGCAGCCTCGGCCAGCCGGATCTCTCCATCACCCCCGCCCTCCTGCCACGTCCTGAAAACGGTCGGTATTCCAATCGCTTCCGCATTGCGCGGAGGTACTATGGTTCTATACTTGATAAAAGTTCGGCGAGCAACTACGCTGATGTGGAAAGGCCGGCCGGGACAGATCGGCACCAGCAAGGGAGGGTGGTAGGATGGCGCGAAAGGTCAATCTCAACGCGGACATGGGCGAGGGCTTCGGGGCCTACGACATCGGCAACGACCTCGCGCTGCTGCCGATCATCGGCTCAGCCAACGTCGCCTGCGGTTTCCACGCCGGCGATCCCAACGTCATGCACCGACTCGTCACCCAGGCCAAGGAGCACGGCGTCAGCATCGGCGCGCATCCTGGTTTCAATGACCTCTGGGGCTTCGGCCGGCGCCGCATCGACATGAAGCCGCGCGACCTGGAGCTGATGGTCGCCTACCAGATCGGCGCCCTGCAGGCGATCGCCGCCTACGCCGGGACAAAGGTCACCCATGTGAAGCCGCACGGCGCGCTCAACAACATGGCCGCGGAGATCCCGGACTACGCCCTGGCCATCGGCCGCGCCATCAAGACGGTGGACGCGTCGCTGATCTACGTGGCGCTCGCGGGGTCGGAGATGGACAAGGCCGGCGAGAGCCTGAGCCTGCGCGTGGCGCGCGAGGCGTTCGTTGACCGCCTGTACGACGACGACGGCAACCTGACCTCGCGCAAGATCGAGGGTTCGGTCATCAAGGACCCGCAGGTCGCCGCCGAGCGCGTCGTGCGCATGGTGCTGGAGCAGGAGATCGTCTCGCGGAACGGCAAGCGCCTGCCCACCCGCATCGACTCGCTGTGCGTGCACGGTGACGAGCCCACCGCGGTCGCCGTCGCCAAGGCCGCCCGCGACGGTCTGCTGGCCGCCGGTGTCCAGCTCGTGACCATTCCGGAGATGCTGGCGTAGAGCGGGGCGCCTTTAAAGCCCCTCTCCCCTCGAGGGAGAGGGGTTTGGGGAGAGGGGTCGTTACGCGCAGTAGCGCGGAACAAAAAGTTCCTGGCCGGCTTCGCCGGCGCCCCCCTCTCCCCAACCCCTCTCCCTCAAGGGGAGAGGGGCCTGAGAAAATCTCTCCCACAGGAGACCACCATGACCGAGACCACCCGCCCCACCATCGCCGTCATCGGCGGCACCGGCGCCCTCGGCTCCGGGCTGGCCGGGCGCTGGGCGCGCGCCGGCTACCCCGTCGTCGTCGGCTCGCGCAGCCCGGAGAAGGCCCAGGCCGCCGCCGCGGAGTTCGGCGCGAAGGGAGCCTCCCAGGCCGAGGCCGCGGCGGCGGCCGACATCGTCGTGCTGACCGTGCCCTACGCCACGCACGCCGGTGTCATCGACGAGATCCGCGCGCACTGCGCCGGCAAGATCGTCATCGACGCCACCGTGCCGCTGGTGCCGCCCAAGGTCGGCACCGTGCAGCTTCCCGCTGAGGGATGCGCCGCCGTGCAGGCGCGCGCGGCCTTCGGCGAGGGCGTCACCGTCACCTCCGCCTTCCACAACGTCTCCGCCCACAAGCTCCAGGGCTCCGCGCCCATCGAGTGCGACGTGCTGGTGTTCGGCGACGACAAGGAAGCGCGCGAGGTGGTGCTGCGGCTGGCCGAGGCGGCGGGGCTGCGCGGCATCCACGGCGGGCCGCTCGCCAACTCCGCCGCGGCGGAGGCGCTGACCTCCGTGCTCATCACCATCAACCGCCTCTACAAGGCCGACGGGGCGGGCATCCGCATCGTCGGCAAGACGGCGGACGGATCGGCGCTCTAGGGGGGAGCAGCGCATGGCCGCGGTGACCCTGATCGGCCTGGAGGGACTGCCGCTCGTGCGGCCCGGCGACGATCTCGCCGTGCTGCTGGGCGACGCGCTGGAGCGCAACGGCGCCCGCCCCCAGCGCGGCGACGCGCTGGTGGTGGCGCAGAAGATCGTTTCCAAGGCCGAGGGGCGGCTGCGGCGGCTGGCGGAGGTCACCCCCTCCCCGCGCGCGTTCGAGCTGGCCGAGATCGTCCGCAAGGACGCCCGGCTGGTCGAACTGGTGCTGGCGGAGAGCCGCGAGGTGATCCGCGCCGTGCCGCACGTGCTGGTCGTCGAGCATCGGCTGGGCTTCGTCATGGCCAACGCCGGGGTGGACCAGTCGAACGTCGAGGACGGCGAGGAGACCGCCCTGCTGCTGCCCGAGGATCCCGACGCCTCCTGCCGGCGGCTGCGCGCCGCCCTGCAGGAGCGCTTCGGGGTGCCGCTGGCGGTGGCGATGAACGACAGCTTCGGCCGGCCCTGGCGCAACGGCGTCACCGGCGTGTGCATCGGCGCCGCCGGCCTGCCCTCCCTGATCGACCGGCGCGGCGCGCCCGACCTGTTCGGGCGGGAGCTGAAGGTGACGGAGATCGCCGTCGGCGACGAGCTGGCGGCCGCCGCGTCCATGGTCATGGGGCAGGCGCACGAGGGCATCCCGGCGGTCCTGGTGCGCGGGCTGTCTATCGACGGGCCGGAGCGGCCCGCGGCGGCGCTGCTCCGCGACCGGCGACACGACCTTTTCCGGTGAGGACGGCATGAGCGACCGACGGCCCTCGAAGATCCTCGCGCTGTCCGGCGGTGTCGGCGGCGCCAAGCTGGCCTGCGGACTGTACGCAGTGCTGCCGCCCGGCGGGCTGGGCGTGCTGGTCAACACCGGTGATGACTTCTCCCACCTCGGCCTGTCGATCAGCCCGGACCTCGACACGGTGATGTACACGCTGGCCGGTGTGGTCAACCCTGAGACCGGCTGGGGCCGCGCAGGGGAGAGCTGGACCTTCATGGACGCCACCGCGGCGCTCGGCGGCGACGCGTGGTTCCGCCTGGGCGACAAGGATCTGGCGGTGCACGTCGAGCGCACCCGCCGCCTGCGCGCCGGCGAGCCGCTCGGCGCCGTGACGGCCGAGCTGTGCCACCGCTTCGGCATCGCCGCCGAGGTGATGCCGATGAGCGACGACGCGATCGCCACCCTGGTGGACAGCGACGCCGGCACGCTGGCCTTCCAGGACTACTTCGTCCGCCGCGGTTGCGAGCCGCGGGTGCGCGGCTTCCGCTTCCAGGGCATCGAGGCGGCGCGGCCGAACCCGCGGGCGCTGGCGTGGCTGGAGGACCCGGACCTCGCGGCCATCGTGATCGGCCCGTCGAACCCCTTCGTCAGCGTCGCGCCGATCCTCGCCGTGCCCGGCCTGCGCGACGCGCTGGCGCAGCGGCGGGTGCCGCTGGTGGCGGTGTCGCCCATCGTCGGCGGGCAGGCGATCAAGGGCCCGGCAGCCAAGATGATGGACGAGCTGGGCATCCGTCCCTCCGCCGCCTGGGTGGCGGAGCAGTACGGCGACCTGCTGGACGGTCTGGTCATCGACGAGACCGATCGCGACTTGGCCGCCGGCATCCACGGGCCGCGCGTCCTGGTGGCGCAGACGGTGATGCGCACCGCCACCGACCGCGCCCGGCTGGCCGGCGAGGTGCTGGGCTTCGCGGCGGAGCTGCGGCGATGACCGGCCGTGATCCCTTCTGGGCCCTGGTGCCGGTGCGGGCACTGACCGACGGCAAGCGCCGGCTGAGCCCCTTCCTTGGCCCGGACGAGCGCGCCCTGCTGGTGCGCAGCATGCTGGAGGATGGCCTGGACGCGCTGCGCCGCTGCGCCGCCATCGATACGGTGGCGGTGATCACCGGCGATGCGGACGCGGCGGAAGTCGCGGCGGAGTACGGCGCCGTCGTCCTGCCCGAGTCTCCGGCCGGCGGCCTCAATCCCAGCCTGGAAGGCGCGCGTGCCTGGCTGTTGTCGAGTTGCCCACGGGCGCACGTGCTGATGATGCCGGCCGACCTGCCCGGCGTCACCCCGGCGGAGCTGGAGGCCACCGTGCTGGCCGACGGTGCCGACGTGGTGCTGGCGCGCTCCACCGACGGCGGCACCAACGCCATGGTGCTGCGCCCCATCGCCTCCCTGCCCTTCACGTTCGGGCCGGACAGCTGCCGGCGCCACGCCGAGGCCGCCCGCGCCAGCGGGCGCAGCGTGGCGGTGGTGGACAGTCCAGGCCTCGCCCTTGATCTCGACCACCCGGCGGACCTCGCCGCCTACCTGCGGCGCGGCGGGGCGTCCCGCACGCTGGGCCTTCTCCATCGCCTGCGGATCCCCGACCGCCTCGCGGTCGGCGCCGCCCCATGAGGTGCACCATGACGACCGACCTCCTCGCCGCCGCCGCACGCGGCGACCGGCTCGATGACGACGCCATCCGGCACCTCGCCACTACGGCGGACACCGCTGGCCTGACGGCCGCCGCGCGGGCGCGCCGCGATCTGGCGCATGGGGCGCTGGTGACCTATTCGCCCAAGGTGTTCATCCCGCTGATCAAGCTGTGCCGCGACACCTGCCGCTACTGCACCTTCGCCGAGACGCCGCGCCCAGGTGCCAACGCCTACCTGACGGCCGACGAGGTGCTCGCCATCGCGCGGGCCGGCGCTGCGGCCGGCTGCCGCGAGGCGCTGTTCACCCTGGGTGACAAGCCGGAGGCGCGCTGGGACGAGGCGCGGGCCGAACTGGACCGGCTGGGTTATCCCAGCACCATCGCTTACCTCGCCGCCATGGCCAAGCTGGTGCTGGACGAGACCGGCCTGCTGCCGCACGCCAACCCCGGCGTGATGGACGACGCCGACGTTGCGCTGCTGCGCGGCGTGTCGGTGTCGCAGGGCATGATGGTCGAGGTGCTGTCGGAGCGGCTGTGCGAGAAGGGCGGCCCGCACCATGGCTGCCCGGACAAGCGCCCGGCGGTGCGCCTCGCCACGCTGGAGGCCGCCGGCCGCGCCCGCGTGCCGTTCACCACCGGCATCCTCATGGGCATCGGCGAGACGCTGGAGGAGCGCACGGACTCCCTGCTCGCCATCCGCGTCAGCCACGAGCGGCACGGCCATGTGCAGGAGGTGATCGTCCAGAACTTCCGCGCCAAGCCGGGCACCCGCATGGCCGAAGCGCCCGACGCCCCGCACGAGGAGCACCTGCGCGCCATCGCGCTCGCCCGCCTCGCCCTGCCGCCGGAGGTGACGGTGCAGGCGCCTCCGAACCTCAGCCCCGGTCACCTGGAGGCGCTGGTGGACGCGGGCATCGACGACTGGGGCGGCGTGTCGCCAGTGACCATCGACCACGTCAACCCCGAGGCCCCCTGGCCGCACCTCGCCGAGCTGGAGGCCCGCACCCGCGCCGCCGGACGGGAGCTGGCGCCGCGCCTGCCGGTGCACCCGCGCTATGTCCACGCCATGGCGGAGTGGATCGACCCGGCGCTGCACCGCGCGGTGCGCGCCCAGGCCGACACCGCCGGGCTGGCGCGCGGCGCCTGGAGCCCCGGCCAGGACACCATTGCCCCGCCGCCGATGCCGGCCCCGGCGCTCGCCTCCACCGGCCTGTCAGCCCTTCTAACGAAGGCACGCGACGGCAAGCCGCTCGCCGAGGGGGAAATTGTCCGCCTGTTCGCCGCCCAGGGGCGCGAGTTCGCCGCGGTGGCCGCCGCCGCCGATGCACTCCGCCGCGACGTGGTGGCCGAGACGGTCAGCTACGTGGTCTGCCGCAACATCAACTACACCAACATCTGCACCTACAAGTGCCGCTTCTGCGCCTTCTCCAAGGGCAAGACGGCGGAGGCGCTGCGCGGCCGGCCCTACGACCTGCCGCACGAGGAGATCGCCGCCCGCACCGTCGAGGCGTGGGAACGCGGCGGCACCGAGGTGTGCATGCAGGGCGGCATCCACCCGGACTACACCGGGCAGACCTACCTGGACATCCTCGCCACCGTGAAGGGTGCCGTGCCGCAGATGCACGTGCACGCCTTCTCGCCACTGGAGGTCTGGCAGGGGGCGGCGACGCTGGGCGCCTCGCTGGAAGAGTTCCTGGCGGCGCTGAAGCGCGCCGGCCTCGGCTCCCTGCCCGGCACGGCGGCCGAGATCCTCGACGACGAGGTGCGCGCCGTGCTCTGCCCCGACAAGCTGAACACCGCGCAGTGGCTCGAGGTGATGCGCACCGCGCACGGCGTCGGCCTGCGCAGCACCGCCACCGTCATGTACGGGCACGTGGAGCGGCCGGAGCACTGGGCCCGCCACCTGATCCGCATCCGCGACCTGCAGCGCGAGACCGGCGGCTTCACCGAGTTCGTGCCGCTGCCCTTCGTGCACATGGAGGCGCCGATCTACCTCAAGGGCGGCGCGCGCAAGGGGCCGACCTGGCGGGAGGCGGTGCTGATGCACGCGGTCGGCCGGCTGGCCCTGCACCCCTGGGTCCCCAACATCCAGACCTCCTGGGTGAAGATGGGGCCGGAGGGCGTGACCGCCTGCCTGAACGCCGGCGCCAACGACCTGGGCGGCACGCTGATGGACGAGAGCATCACCCGTGCCGCCGGCGCCGCGCACGGGCAGGAGATGCCGCCGGCCGAGATGGACGCGCTGGCCCGCGCCGCCGGGCGCCCGGCCCGCCAGCGCACCACGACCTATGGACAGCCGCCAGCCGGGCAGGTCGCGCGCTCGTACGGCGCCGCACCGCTGCGCCCGACGCGGAACCCGCCGCCGGCCCGGGCGCGCCAAGCGGCCGAAGCGGCGGAGTAGCCGGGCTCGAAAGCCCCTCTCCCCTTGAGGGAGAGGGGTTGGGGAGAGGGGTAGAGCGGCCGGAAGGCCGCAGAAGGAGTCTTTGTCCCGCCCTCCGGGCGGTAATACCCCTCATCCCAACCCTTCTCCCTCAAGGGGAGAAGGGCGTTTTGGGGTGTCCGTTCTTCAGTCAATCGCCGGGCTACGGACGGCCACCCCGCCTTGACGCTGCGGCGCCGGAAATGTCATATAACATTGGTTGAAAATGGCGCCGCTCCACGGTATGGGCGGCCGCTAGGACACCGTGCCGCATTGTTGGCCACGCCAACACAGGTACCCTCCTGTGGCCGCCGGCCGCTGCGGTCAAATAAAAAAGTCAGCCCTACAACCCTGAGAACCCCGGACGAGGAAACCCATGGCTTCTGGCGCATCGAAGATCATCTACACGCTGACGGACGAGGCTCCGCGCCTGGCGACGGCGTCGTTCCTGCCGATCGTCCGCACCTTTGCCGCGCCCGCCGGCATCGACGTGGCGGAAGCCGACATCTCGGTCGCCAACCGCATCCTGGGTGAATTCCCCGACTACCTCAGCGACGCGCAGACGGTGCCCAACGTGCTGGCCGAGCTGGGCCGCAAGACGCTGGAGCCGGACGCCAACATCATCAAGCTGCCCAACGTCTCCGCCTCGGTGGCCCAGCTGATCGCCGCGATCAAGGAGCTGCAGTCCAAGGGCTTCAACGTCCCCGACTTCCCGGAGGACCCGAAGACCGACGCCGACAAGGCCATCCGCGCCCGCTACAACAAGTGCCTGGGCTCGGCCGTGAACCCGGTGCTGCGCGAGGGCAACTCCGACCGCCGCGCGCCGAAGGCCGTCAAGGAATACGCCCGCAAGAACCCCCACAGCATGGCCGAGTGGAGCCAGGCGTCGCGCACCCACGTCTCGCACATGCACCACGGCGACTTCTACCACGGTGAGAAGTCGATGACGCTGGACCGCGCCCGCGACGTCAGGATGGAGCTGCTCACCAAGAGCGGCAAGATCATCGTGCTGAAGGAGAAGGTTTCCTTGCAGGACAAGGAAATCATCGACAGCATGTTCATGAGCAAGAAGGCGCTTCTCGCCTTCTACGAGGCGCAGATCGACGACGCCTACAAGACCGGCGTGATGTTCTCGCTGCACGTCAAGGCCACCATGATGAAGGTGTCGCACCCCATCGTGTTCGGGCACTGCGTGCGCATCTTCTACAAGGACGCGTTCGCCAAGCACGGCGCGCTGTTCGAAGAGCTGGGCGTCAACGTCAACAACGGCATGGTCGATCTCTACAACAAGATCGCCGCGCTGCCGCAGTCCAAGCAGGACGAGATCAAGCGCGACCTGCACGCCTGCCACGAGAACCGGCCCGAGCTGGCGATGGTGGACTCGGCCAAGGGCATCACCAACTTCCACTCGCCCAACGACGTGATCGTCGACGCCTCGATGCCGGCGATGATCCGCAACGGCGGCAAGATGTGGGGCGCCGACGGCCGGCTGAAGGACGTCAAGGCGGTGATGCCGGAATCGACCTTCGCCCGCATCTACCAGGAGATGATCAACTTCTGCAAATGGCACGGCGCCTTCGACCCGAAGACCATGGGCACCGTGCCCAACGTCGGCCTGATGGCGCAGCAGGCCGAGGAGTACGGCTCGCACGACAAGACCTACGAGATCCCCGAGGACGGCGTTGCCAACATCACCGACATCGCCACCGGCGAGGTGCTGCTGAGCCAGACCGTCGAGCAGGGCGACATCTGGCGCATGTGCCAGGTCAAGGACGCGCCGATCCGCGACTGGATCAAGCTGGCGGTGACGCGCGCCCGGAACTCCGGCATGCCGGCGGTGTTCTGGCTGGACCCGTACCGCCCGCATGAGAACGAGCTGATCAAGAAGGTCAAGGCGTACCTGAAGGACCACGACACCACCGGCCTGGACATCCAGATCATGAGCCAAGTGCGCGCCATGCGCTACACGCTGGAGCGCGTGATCCGCGGCCTGGATACCATCTCGGTCACCGGCAACATCCTGCGCGACTACCTGACCGACCTGTTCCCGATCATGGAGCTGGGCACCTCGGCCAAGATGCTGTCGATCGTGCCGCTGATGAATGGCGGCGGCATGTACGAGACGGGCGCCGGCGGCTCGGCGCCGAAGCACGTGCAACAGCTCGTCGAGGAGAACCACCTGCGCTGGGATTCGCTGGGTGAGTTCCTGGCACTGGCGGTGTCGCTGGAGGATCTGGGGCTCAAGGAGAACAACGCCCGCGCCAAGCTGCTGGCCCGGACGCTGGACGCCGCCACCGGCACGCTGCTCGACAACAACAAGTCGCCGCGCGCCAAGACCGGTGAGCTCGACAACCGCGGCAGCCAGTTCTACTTGGCCATGTACTGGGCCCAGGCGCTGGCCGCGCAGACCGAGGACGCCGAACTGGCGGCCAGGTTCGCGCCGCTGGCGAAGACCCTGGCCGAGAACGAGGCCAGAATCCTGGAGGAGCTGAACGCGGTGCAGGGCAAGCCGGCGGACATCGGCGGCTACTATCTGCCCGACACCGGAAAGCTCGAAGCGGTGATGCGCCCCAGCGCCACCTTCAACGCCGCCCTTACGGGCGTGCGGGCGTAAGCCGGGCCACCGCCCGCCCGTGGCGCCTCTAACAAGGGACGCCGCGGGCGGGACTCCTATGATCGACGTTGGCGCGCAAATGATCCTCCCTCGAAGCAGTGGACATCTCTGCCAGGCTCCCGCTGGGAGCGGAGAGGGGGATGATGACGACACCGAGCGTCCCGCGGGAGAGCCGGGAGAATGGACACCGGGTTACGCGGTCCGCAGTTCGGCCTGTTCTGGGGTGATGTCGCCGAGAGCCGAGTGGAGCCGCTGGCGATTGCAGTAGCCTTCGATGCAGGCGAACAGGTCCCGCTTGGCGGCGTCGCGTGTCGGATGCCGCTGCCCATGGACACGTCCGGCCTTTAAGCTGGCGAAGAAGCTCTCCATGGGCAGGTTATCCCAGCAGTTCCCCTTGCGGCTCATGGATTGGACGAAGCCGTAGCTTTTCAGGGCTTGGCTGGACTTCGCCGAGTGTATTCGCACCCGCGGTCCGAGTGCAGCAATCTCGGCCCACACCGTCCAATGGTCACGTCCCTGGACGTGGTATAGGAGCTAACCGTCCCGCCGGAGCGCGCCCAGAGTTGGCGTGGGCGGGCCGGTTGCCTGGTCCTGACCGGCGCTGCGCGGAATGCTACTTTAAGCTGAAGATGGGTGTTACCCCAGGCAGCCGGTCTGATAGGGCTGTGAGCGTCATCAACAGCCTTCAGGTCAGCAGTTTATGGGCAGCGCCGTTCGTCCAGCAAGCACCACACCAGCTTCCTTGGACGCGTTCTCGAATGTCGATGCCTCCGTAGACGAGGTGCTGACGGAACTGGCGGCCAAGGGGCAGGCGCAGCTGTCAATCACCACCGCGCTCTTGGATGGCACGGCGCCTTCCTGTCCGAACGCCCTATTCCCGTACGCCAGCTTCACGAAAACGTTTTCATCGTGTCACGATGCGGCAACTTGGCACATGGATGATCTCCCGCATCACACGATGGGAGGCAGGGCCGTATGGGGAGGGGAGCGACGATCCGGGACGTGGCGGCGCGCGCCGGCGTGTCCATCGCCACGGTCTCGCGTGTCCTGAACGGCGGCACGCCCACCACGCCGGAGACCTCCGCGCGCGTCCGCGCCGCCATCGCCGAGCTGGGGTTCCGCCCCAACCGCGTCGGCCGCAGCCTGAAGGAGGCGCGCACGCGCACCATCGGCGTGCTGGTCCCCTCCCTGCGCAATCCGGTCTTCGCCGACAGCGTCGCCGGCATCCAGGACGCCGCGGCGGCGGCCGGCTATTCCGTGCTGATCGCCTGCTCCGACTACGATCCGGACCGTGAGCGCCGGGCCGTCGACACGCTGTTGTCGCATCAGGTGGACGGCCTAGTGCTGACCGTCGCCGAGGCGGAGTCCAGCGCGGTGCTGGCGGCGCTGGCGGCGGCCAGCATCCCCTACGTGCTCGCCTACAACCAGCCGCGGGACGCCGCCCACGCTTTCGTGTCGGTGGACAACGTCGCCGCCGCACGCGCCATGGTGGAGCGCATGCTGGCGCTGGGACACCGGCGCATCGCCATGGTGGCCGGGCGGTTCCGGCAGTCCGACCGCTCCCGCCTGCGGCGTGACGGGTTCCTGGCCGCGCTCGCCGCCGCGGGGCTGGCGCCCGGCCCGGTGGTCGAGGTGGATTTCGCCGACCGGCGGCTGGACCAGCACCTCGCCCCCGTGCTGGCCGGGCCGGACCGCCCCACCGCACTGTTCGCCTCCAACGACCTGCTGGCACTGGCGACGATCCGCGCGCTGCGTGACCTCGGCCTGCGGGTGCCCGACGACGCCTCGGTCACCGGCTTCGACGGGATCGAGATGGGCGCGCTCGCCTGCCCCAGCCTCGCCACGCTGGTCCAGCCGGCCCACGCCATGGGCGAACGCGCCTTTTCCCGCCTGTCCGCCGCGCTGGCGGGCGAACGGCCGGCGTCGGCGCTGCTGCTTCCCTTCACCATCCGCCCGGGGGAGTCCCTGGGTCCCGCGCCGACAGAAGCGCACCTGCAGAGAGGATAGACCACCATGCTGAACGCGTTCCTCCTTGGCGCCGCGGCCCTGGTCGCCGCGGCCGCGGCCACTCCGGCGGCGGCGCAGCAGAGCGCCATCTGCTACAACTGCCCGCCGGAATGGGCGGACTGGGCCTCGCAGCTGAAGGCCATCAAGGACGACCTCGGCATCGCCGTGCCGTTCGACAACAAGAACTCCGGCCAAGCTCTGTCGGCGCTGATCGCCGAGAAGGACAGGCCGGTGGCCGACGTCGCCTATTTCGGCGGCCCGGTCGGCATCCAGGCCAAGGCGGCGGGCGTCGTCGCCTCCTACAAGCCGGCGAAGTGGGACGAGATCCCGGCCGGCGAGAAGGACTCCGACGGCAGCTGGTTCGCCATCCACTCCGGCACGCTGGGGCTGTTCGTGAACAAGGACGCGCTGGGCGGCAAGCCGGTGCCGCGCTCCTGGGCCGACCTGAAGAAGCCGGACTACGCCGGCATGGTCGGCTACCTCGACCCGACCAGCGCCGCCGTTGGCTATGTCGGCGCGGTCGCGGTGAACCTGGCGCTGGGCGGCGATTACAACAGCTTCGACAAGGCCATCGGCTGGTTCAAGGACCTGCAGAAGAACCAGCCCATCGTGCCGAAGCAGACCTCCTACGCCCGCGTGCTGTCCGGCGAGATCCCGATCCTCATCGACTACGACTTCAACGCCTACCGCGCCAAGTACACCGACAAGGCGCCGGTGGAGTTCGTCATCCCAGCCGAGGGCTCGGTCTCCGTACCCTACGTCATGAGCCTGGTGAAGAATGGCCCGAACCCGGAGAACGGCAAGAAGATCCTCGACTACGTGCTGTCCGACAAGGGGCAGGCGCTGTGGGGCAACGCCTTCATGCGCCCGGTGCGCGCCGCCGCCCTGTCGCCGGAGATGGCCGCGAAGTTCCTGCCGGCCGCCGACTACGCCCGCGTGAAGCCGGTGGACCTCGCCAAGATGGCCGCGGCGCAGAAGGGCTTCACCGACCGCTATCAGGCGGAGGTGCGGTGACATGACGCTGCCCCCTCCCCGGCCCTCCCCCGCTCTCGCGGTGGAGGGAGTAAGATCCCCTCCACCGCTTCGCGGGGGAGGGTTAGGGTGGGGGCAAGCGTTCCTGCGCCGAGACCCCATCCTCCTGACGGCGCTCATGGCCCCGGCCGCGGTGGTGTTCGGCGCCTTCTTCCTGCTGCCGATGGTCCGGCTGTTGCTGATCGGCGGGTCGGGCGCGGAGGGCTGGGGCGCCTACGCCTCCATCGTCACCAACCCGCGTCATCTCGAAAGCCTCGTCTCGACCGTCCTGCTGTCGGCCGGGGTGACGCTGGTGACGCTGGCGGTCTCGACGGTGGCCGGGCTGTTCCTGGTGCGCAACCGCTTCCCCGGGCGCAGCGTGCTGATCGCCATGCTGACCTTCCCGCTGGCCTTCCCCGGCGTGGTGATCGGCTTCATGGTCATCATGCTGGCCGGACGGCAGGGGCTGATCGGCGACCTGACCTTCCGGCTCACCGGCTCCAAGCTGGTGTTCGCC
Source organism: Azospirillum sp. (assembly GCF_050789165.1). NCBI lineage: Bacteria > Pseudomonadati > Pseudomonadota > Alphaproteobacteria > Rhodospirillales > Azospirillaceae > Azospirillum > Azospirillum sp. Next base: position 19,524 of record NZ_JBOZRT010000063.1, on the reverse strand, counting down.
TATTCCATGGCCGGGCTGTTCCTCGGCTACGTCTACTTCTCGATCCCGCGGGTGATCCTCACCGTCATGGCTTCTGCCGAGAAGCTCGACCCGCGGCTGGAGGAGGCGGCTCGCTCGCTCGGCGCCCGGCCCTGGCAGGTGGTCGGGCACGTCATCCTCCCGGCGCTCAAACCCGCCTTCCTGTCGGCCGGCGCCATCTGCTTCGCCACGGCGATGGGCGCCTTCGGCACCGCCTTCACGCTGGCCACCCGCATCGACGTGCTGCCCATGACCATCTACACGGAGTTCACGCTGGCGGCGAACATCGCCACGGCGGCGGCGCTCAGCTTCGTGCTGGGCGCCGTGACTTGGGCGGCGCTGGCGGTGGCGCGCAGCTTCGCCGGCACCTCCGTCGCGGCGGCGGGGTGAGCCATGGCGAAAAGGCGAACCGCGTCCTTCTGGACTCAGCTGGTCTTCACGCTGCTGGTCTGCGCGCTGCTGGTGGTGCCGGTGGTGCTGTCCATGCTGGCCGGCGTGACCGTGAACTACTTCGTCGGCATCAAGAGCGGGCTGACGCTCAAGTGGGTGGAGGAGGTCTGGCGGCTCTACGCCGAGACCATCTGGCTGTCCATGCAGATCGCCTTCGCCTGCCTCGCCTGCACGCTGGTGCTGGGCGTGCCGGCGGCCTACGTGCTGGCGCGCAGGAAGGGGGCGGTGGCCCGCGCCATCGAGGAGCTGCTGGTGATGCCGGTCGCCGTGCCGGGCCTCGCCACGTCGCTGGCGCTGATCGTCACCTACGGCGGGTTCGGCGACTTCCGGCGCAGCTGGCTCTTCATCCTCGTCGGGCACGTGCTGTTCACCCTGCCCTTCATGGTGCGCTCGGTGCTGGCCGTGCTGCACTCCATCGACTTCGCGACGCTGGAGGAGGGCGCGGCCAGCCTGGGCGCCGGCTTTGCGCAGCGCTTCTTCCACGTGGTGCTGCCGAACTGCCTGTCGGGCATCCTCGCCGGCTCGCTGATGGTGCTGACGCTGTCCATGGGCGAGTTCAACCTGACCTGGCTGCTGCATACGCCGCTGACCAAGACGCTGCCGGTGGGGCTGGCCGACAGCTACGCCTCCATGCGCATCGAGATCGGCAGCGCCTACACGCTGGTGTTCTTCCTGATGATCATCCCCAGCCTGATCGTCCTTCAGATCCTCGCCAACCGGGGGCGCGCATGAGCGACCGTTTCCATCTCGACGCCGTCCCCATCCGCCTGACGGGCTGCGGCAAGACCTACGACGGCGGCGTGTGCGCGCTGGAGCCGCTCGACCTCGCCATTACCGGCGGCGAGACGCTGGTATTCCTCGGGCCGTCCGGCTGCGGCAAGACAACGACGTTGCGCATCATCGCCGGGCTGGAGAGCCCCGACCCCGGCGGGCGCGTCTATTTCGGCGAGGACGACGTGACCGCCCTGCCCATCGAGCGGCGCAACGTCGGCATGGTGTTCCAGAGCTACGCCCTGTTCCCCAACATGACCGTCATCGACAACGTCGCCTACGGCCTGCGCGTGCGCGGCGTGGCGCGGGCAGAGCGGCTGCGCCGGGCAGAAGAGATGCTGGTGATGATGCACATCGCCGATCTGGCCGGGCGGCGCATCGACCAGCTCTCCGGCGGGCAGCGGCAGCGCGTGGCGTTGGCGCGGGCGCTGGTGGTGCGGCCGCGCGTGCTGCTGTTGGACGAGCCGCTGACCGCGCTGGATGCCAAGCTGCGCGACACCCTGCGCCTGGAGATCGACCGGCTGCTGCGCACGTTGGGCATCACCGCGGTCTACGTGACGCACGACCAAGCCGAGGCCATGGCGCTCGGCGACCGCATCGTCGTCATGTCCAAGGGACGCGTCGCCCAGGTCGGCACCCCGCGCGAGATCTATCACCGTCCGGCCGATGCCTTCGTCGCCGAGTTCATCGGCACCATGAACCGCCTGCCGGCCGAGGCGCGCGGCGGCACGCTGACCATTGGGCGCGGTCTGTTGCCCTGGCGCGGCCCGGAAGGGCGCATCGAGGTGCTGGTGCGGCCGGAGGACGTCATCGTCGGGGCCGGGGACGGGCATTTGGACGCGCGGGTCGCGGCGGCGGTCTTCCTCGGCGACCGCACGCGCGTGCTGGCCGAGACCGCCGACGGCCTGACGCTGACCGTGGATGCCCCCGGGCGCAGCGATCTCACGCGCGGCGCGGCGGTGTCACTGTCCTTCGATCCAGCCCGCCTTCTCACCCTGCCGGAGTGACCGCCATGCTGATCGCCCAACTCACCGACCCGCACATCAAGCCGCGCGGCCGCCTGGCCTACCGCCGGGTGGACACCGCCGAGGCGCTGGCGCGCGCCGTCGAGGCTGTCAACGCGTTGATCACGCCACCCGACGTGGTGCTGCTGACCGGCGACCTGGTGGACGCCGGCAGGCCCGAGGAGTACGCCCTGCTGCGCGAGATCCTGCAGCCGCTGCGGGCGCCGCTGTTGCCGGTGCCGGGCAACCACGACGAGCGCGCCGCCATGGCGGCGGCCTTCGCTGATATGCCCCGCCTGCCGCGGAACGGCTTCGTGCAGTACGCGGTGGAGGAGTGGCCGGTGCGGCTGATCGGCCTCGATTCCGTGCTGCCGGGCCAGGGTGGCGGCGAGTTGTGCGCAGAGCGCCTCGACTGGCTCGACCGCCGCCTGTCCGAGCAGCCCGAGCGCCCGACGGTGCTGTTCCTGCACCACCCGCCCTTCCGCACCGGCATCGGCCACATGGACGCGCAGGGCTTCCTGAACGCCGACGGCTTCGCCGCCGTGGTGCGTCGCCACCCGCAGGTGGAGCGCGTGCTGTGCGGCCACATGCACCGGCCGATCCAGGTGCGCTGGGCCGGCACGGTCGCCTCCACGGCGCCCGGCACCAGCCATCAGGTGGCGCTCGACCTGCGCGACGCGGCGCCGTCGGCCTTCGTGCTGGAGCCGCCGGGCTACCAGCTGCACCTCTGGCAGCCGGACACCGGGCTGGTCAGCCACACCGCCTTCATCGGCGACTGGCCGGGCCCCTACCCGTTCTTCGATGGCGGCCGGCTGATCGACTGAACGCTCACGTGTTGCGGACAACCGCGAGCGGGCCGAACGCCTGGGTGACCGGCATGAGTTCGATCGTGTTGACGTTCATGCGCGGTGGCAGCGTAGCGACCCAGAAGACTGTCTCGGCGATGTCCTCCGGCGTCAGCGCGTCGGCCCCCTCGTAGAGCTTTCCCGCACGGTCGGTGTCGCCCCGGAAGCGCACGGCCGAGAACTCGGTGCCGCCGACGAGCCCCGGCTCCACGTCCGTGACCCGCACCTTGGTGCCGAGGAGATCCGCGCGCAGGTTCAGCGAGAACTGGCGCACGAAGGCCTTCGTCGCGCCGTAGACGTTCCCGCCCGGATAGGGATAGAGCGCGGCCGTCGAGCCGAGGTTCACGACGTGCCCCCGGTTGCGCTCGACCATGCCCGGCAGCACCGCGTGGGTGACGTACATCAGGCCCTTGACGTTGGTGTCCACCATCGCCTCCCAGGCGTCGAGGTCGGCGGCCTGGGCAGGTTCGAGGCCGATGGCGAGCCCGGCGTTGTTGACCAGGAGGTCGACGGCGGCGAACCCGTCCGGCAAGGCCTTGACCGCCCGCTCCACCGCGCCGCGGTCACGCACGTCGAGCACGAGCGGGTGGACGCTGTCCGGCCCGAATTCCGCCACCAGGCCGTCGAGCCGTTCCGCCCGGCGACCGGCCGCCACCACACGATGGCCGGCCTGCACGAAGCGCCGGGTGATCGCCGCACCGAAGCCGGCGGTTGCACCTGTTACGAGCACGATCATCCTTTATCCTCCCGGGGCGCGTTCGAAGGCCTTGATTCGACGGAGGCCGATGGAACGGCCGCCGGGAGACAGAATCTCCCGGATGCTGAACCGGTGCAAGCAACTCTGCACCGACACGGCGGTTGCGTTGCCGCGGGCCGGCGGTCGGGAACGGCGTGCTTGACGGCGTTGGTGACCACCCCGTCCCGCCAAGCGGACCGATCGCCTCCATGCGTGCATATTTCGCCGGGTCGGGCCCGCCGTTGCTTATGACTTGACCGCCGGCCTTACGAGGCTGAACCGTTCGGCGCGGTCGAGCAGCGCCTTGACCGAGGACGCCGACCGGCTCGTGCCGCCGCGCGTGGTGCGGATGCGCATCTCTTCCAGGCGCGCGGCGATGGCGCGCAGGCCGAGATCGGGATCGGCGCCCTTGATGCCGGCGATCACCAACAGGATGTCGTCCTTCGGCGGCTTGCGCGGTGCCGGCGCGATCAACGCCCGATCGGCCAAGCCCTCCGCCACCAAGCGGTCCGCCGTCCACGCCCGGTCGGGGGAGCCGAGGCGACCCAGAGCCCTGGCCACCTTGCTCCAGGAATTGGCCGGGCGCAGCGCCCGGACCTTCGGCATCCAGGCCTCCATGGTGGACAGCAGCTCCGCCAGATACTGCCGGTCGCGAATCTCCGCCAGCTGCCGGATGGCGTCGGGATCGCGTGCGCGCAGGCGCGGGTTGCCCCCCACCCTGCCCCGCGCTTTGGCCGCCCGCAGCCCGGCCTTGGTTCGGTGTTGCCGCCTGACGACGCGGACGACGCGGCTCTCCGCGCCTACCGGCAAGCTTTGCAACGGAACCCGAAATCCGACAGAACATCACGAGCCACGCCGACAAACACTATCGATGAGACGCGCGAAAGCGAGCATGCCGGGATCATCCATGCCGATGCTCTTGTCAGCATACATGCGGGCACGTCCCATGCGGCAAGGCTCGTTCCGGAAGCGGACAAGTGCCGCATCACAGGCTGCGATTGCTCTTGCGCGGACCGCATCCTGATCCCCGGCGCCGGCCAGGGCCGTGGAAACCGCATCGAGCGCATCCACTACGGTCTTGTCCCCAAGCTTCGCGCCGCCTCGCGCCATGACGGCATCGCGCGCCTGTTCGAGAAGAGGGGCCAATTCGCTCCAGGGGATTTCGGTCCGTCCCTTCGTCCTCTTCGACATCGTCAGGAGCCCGGTCGCCAGCAGGGTGCCGAGGCTCGATCCCGTGGCGGCGGCCGCGGCCCTGGCAAGGATGCCCAGGCTCGCCCCGACATCGTCGGTCCCATCCATCTGCTGCTCGGCCATGAAGTCCAGCACCCGGCGCAGCATGCCGCCGGTGTCCCCATCGCCGAGTCTGGCGTCGGCCACATTGAGTTCCTGTTCAAGGGTTGCCATGCGCGCGCGTGCGAGGGCGACACCGGCGGCGATGCGCGTGACGGTCAGGCCCATGGTCAACCAACCCTCCAGAAGGGGCAGGACGCCGGAGCGGCAAGAAGCCGTTCCAGTTCATCGTCGAGGAAGCAAAGGCTGAGCGAAACGCCGGCCATCTCCATTGAGGTCACGTAAGGCCCGACCAGGGGGCGGACGATCGCCAGCCCGGCCTTGTCCAGCCGTTCCGCGATGCGCCGGTACAGGATGAATAGCTCTTCCAGGGGGGTGGCGCCGAGGCCGTTGACCAGGACCGACACGCGATTCCCGCTTCCCTCGGGACGTTCCGCCAGCAGGCGCTCGACCATCTCGTCCGCGACGGCATCCGCCGGCTTGAGCGTGTCGCGCCAGATGCCGGGCTCGCCGTGGATGCCGATGCCCATTTCCATTTCGCCTTGGGCGATGCTGAACGACGGCTCCGCCGCACCGGGGATCTGGCAGGGCGAGAGGGCGCAGCCGATGGTCCGCGTCCGCTCCACGGCCTTCGCCGCCGCCGCGGTCACCTCGGCCAGCGAGGCGCCCTCGTCGGCCCGGGCGCCGGCGATCTTGTAGGCGTACACGATACCGGCGACGCCGCGCCTCTTGTTGCGTTCTTCGGGGGCGGCGCTGGCGATATCGTCGGTGCCGAGCACCGTGCTCAGGTCCAGACCTTCGTCCTCCAGGAATTCCCCCGCCATGTCGAAGTTCATGCGGTCGCCACCATAGTTCCCGTACAGGCGCAGGACGCCGCGCCCGCCGGACGCCGCCTTGATCGCGGCGATGCAGGAATCCACGGTGGGGCCTTCGAAGACGTTGCCGATCGAGCAGGCGTCGACGAGACCCGGACCGACATAGCCGGTGAACAGGGGCAGGTGTCCGGATCCGCCGCCGGTCACGATGCCGACCTTGCCCGCCCGGGCGCCGTCGGTGCGGCGGATCACCCGCCCCGCCGGTCCATCCCGCGTGAGGGACGGATGGGCTGCGCACAGTCCGTCGAGCATCTCGTCCACATAGTGCGCAGGATCGTTGATCAGCTTCTTCACGATGGATTCCTCCCGTTGCGCCGCTTCCGCGCGCCATGGCAGCCCTCCGCCCGCAGCGCTCCGGCGCTGCGGTCACTGGAAGGGATTGTTGGTCGGATGCAGGCTTGTACGGCTTGGGGCCCGGACGCAGGCGCCCGGTCCTGTCCGCTACGTAATGGGTGTGTTGGGCGCAGGCGCCGCGGCGTCGTCACCGTTGCTGTAGCCCAGTTGGAGCGAAATCGACTCCGCGTGGCTCATGACGACAGGGGCGAGGCTCTGCACGCGTTCGTACGTCATGCGCGTGGCGGGGCCGCTCACGCTCACCGCGGCGAAGACATGCCCGCTGGTGTTGCGGATCGGGGCGGCGACGCAGCGCACGCCGATGTCGATCTCGCCGTCGTCGATGGCGTATCCGCGCTTGCGGATCAACGCCAGGTCCTCCCTCAGCCGGTCGGGGTCGGTGAGGGTGTTGCGCGTGTAGGCCGGAAGACCCAGCCCGAGGACGCGGTCAATGACGATGTCGGACTGGAACGCCAGGGTCGCCTTGCCGACGCCGGTGCAATGGCAGGGCGACGCCTCCATCGTGGTGGTCGCGTTGTTCTGCCCGGACCGGCCCCCGGCGCCACGCTCGATGAAGACCATCTTCATGCCGTCGAAGACGCACAGGTGGACGGTCTCCCGCGACAGGGTGCTGAGCGCATCCACGTAAGGCTTCGCCACACGGTGCACGTCCATGTTGGCCAGAACGATCGATCCCAGTTCGAAGAGCTTGATGCCGAGCCGGTACTCGTCGCGGCTGTGATCCTGTTCCAGAAACCCGATTTCTTTGAGCGTCAGGATGAGGCGGTGCGCCGTGCTGCGCGGAAGCTTGGTCCGGCGCGCCACATCGGCAAGCGACAGCCTGCGGTCGACGGTGGAAAAACATTCAAGGACGCTGAGCATCTTGCCAGCCGACTTGATGTTGTTCGTCTTCAAGAATGCCTGTTCCTTCTGCTCACCTGCTGGACAGGCGTACCGGGCATGGTCGTGGAGCCCGGTTCCGCCTGCTTCAGGCGCAGGGCGAAGCAAAGATCGGCCAACCGGCCCTCCGGGGTCAAGTCGTGTCGACGCGCTCATCGTCCCTCCCAGGGCATGCCACCCTCGGAAGCGTGCTCCCGAGGGTGGCCGGCGTTCCGTGGCTCCGCTGGCGCCGCTATTCCGCCGCGGCCTTCGCCGGCGCGGCCTCGTAACGAAGCACCTCGCGCAACGCGGCATCGATGCGCGCCTTCTGCGCCTCGGTGGCGGCGGGCATCGGCTGGCGCGGAACGCCGACCTCGCACCCTTGGCGGCTGAGTGAATACTTGACGCACCCCGGCAGGTTGTCGCCGTTGATCGTGTTCCAGAAGGCCAGCAGGCTCCGGTGGATTTCCAGCGCGCGCGGATGGTCGCCCGCCTGCACCGCATTCCACAGCGCGACGGTCACGCCGGGCACGGCGGCCGGGTTCGCCGCGATGGTGCCGTGGGCTCCCAGCGCGAAGGACGGGTAGAGAAGCGCGTCGACCGCCGTGAAGACGAGCTTGCCCGGCACCTGCTCGTTCAGCAGATCGGCCATCAGCTTGAGGTCGCCCGCGCTCTGCTTGACGCCGATGATGCTGTCGATCTCCTTCATGATGCGGACCAGGAGCGACGGCGACAGGTAGTTCCAGGGCACCACGTTGTAGATGATGATCGGCACCTGCGTCTCGCCCGCGAGCGTGCGGAAATGCGCCAGCGTCGCGTCCTCGTCGGGTTTGAAGACGTAGTGGACGGGCGTCACCTGCAGGGCCGCCACCGGCAGGTGCGCCAGGGCCCTGGCCTTGGCGATGGCGTCGCGGGTGCTGTTGACGATGATGCCCGCCACGACGGGAACGGCGCCGTCGACTTCCTCGCAGGAAATGGCGACGAGACGCGTCAGTTCCTCGGTCGAGAGGGTGTGCCCCTCGCCGGTGCTTCCTCCGACGCAGACGCCGTGGACGCCCTTTTGCAGCATGAACCGCACCTGGGCGCGGAACGCCGCCTCATCGATCTCCCCGTCGGCCGTGAACGGTGTGACCAGGGGGGGGATGATGCCGCTCAGCGATGATGACATTTGGACGTATTCCTCCTTGGATGTCCCACAATGCGGTATTTACATTCAACACCTTCACCCTGTCAACGCGCAATAAGCCCTTTATAATTGGATATGACAGGCTGTTCGCTTGACGCATATCCCGTATCGTGGGATACAGCGGGAAAGGCAGGGCACCGAACCGCCCTGCGGCATGTCTTGGAGGAAACGCTTATGATGGGATTGCCCACAGGCAGGCCCGGCCGAGGAGCGGCGGCCACCATTGCCGTGCTGGCGTGTCTTGCGGGGGCCGCCCCGGCTCTTGCCAAATGGCCCGAGCGGCCGGTGACGCTGATCGTCATCGCCGGGGCCGGGGGCGGCAGCGACTACACGATGCGCCTGCTCGCCCGGGAACTCGAAGCCAAGTTCGGCCAGCCCTTCAATGTCGTGAACCAGCCTCAGGCATCGGGCGTCGTCGGGATGACCGCCTACACGACGGCCAAACCCGACGGCTACACGCTTGGCCAGATCGCCCCGTTCGCGCAGTACAAGCTGCTGGGACAGGCCGATTTCACGTCGGCGAGCTACACCCCGATCGCCCAGTTCAACGCCGACCCCGCGGCGGTGCACGTTGCGCAGAACTCCCCGCTGAAGAGTGTGGCGGACATCGTTGCCAAGCTGAAGGCGGATCCCGGCTCGCTCCGCATCTCGTGCGGCGGCACGTGCAATGCCAGTTGGGACATCCCCTTCATTTCCCTGCTTCTCGACCAGGGCGTCGATGCCAAAAGGCTCAACCTGATTCCCGCCGCCGGATCGGCGGCCGGACTGCAGGAGCTGGCATCCGGCGGCGTCGATGTCGTCCTATGCTCGCTTCCCGAGGTTGACGCGTTGCGCGACGCAGGCCGGGTCCGCAGCATTGCGGTGATGAGTGAGAAGCGCATCAAGGGCTACCCGGACGTCGCCACCGTCGGCAAACAGGTCGGGAAGCCGTACAGCGGCGGCACTTGGCGCGGTCTGGCCGGCCCCCCCGGCATGGACCCCGCGCTCGCGGCGCAGATCGAGTCCGCCGTGAAGGACGCGTTCGAGAGCGACCGCTTTCAGCGCGAGATGAAGGCGCGGCGGTTCGGGGCGGTCTGGCTTGGACGGGCCGAGTTGACGGCCTTTATGAAGGAGCACGAGCAGGAGACCGCACGCGCGATCGGCGCTGTTGGCTACGGCAAATAGATATCGACACAGAAATCGATCCGATGGCGTGGGCGCATCGGATGGCAGTGGGAGGAAAAATTCATGCGTATCAGCGTTCTTGCATCCGTTCTGATGGCTTTCACCGGGCTGGCCGGCGCAGCGCAGGCCGAATACCCCGAGCGCCCTGTCACGATCATCGTTCCGGCAGCGGCCGGCGGTGGCGGTGATACGACGACCCGCATCCTGGCGCGGGAACTGAAAGAGATCCTTGGGCAGCCGATCACCATCATCAACCAGGGCCAGGGCGGCGGCGTGGTCGGCCTGACGGCGATCAAGAACGCCGCGCCCGATGGCTACACCGTCGGGCTTCTCTTCCCGTATGCGGGGTACAAGGCAACGGGGCAGGCCGACTTCTCGGCCAAGGACTTCACGCCGATCGCCAACTTCAACGGTGATTCCTCTTCCCTCCTGGTCGCTTCCGGGTCCCGCTTCAACGACCTGAAGACGGCCCTGGAGGCGATCAAAGCCTCCCCGGGATCCTTCAAGGTCCACTGCAGCGGCGGCTGCGGCAGCGTGTGGGACATCCCGGTGGCCGGCATGATGCTCGACTATGGGATCGACGTCGCTGCGGTGAAATGGGTGCCCGGCCAGGGCGCTGCACCCGGCCTTATCGAACTCGCGGCGGGCGGCGTGGATTTCCAGACGGCCTCCCTCCCCGAGGCGTCCGCCCTGATGTCGGCCGGCCGCGTGCGTCCCCTGGCCGTTCTGAGTCCCGAGCCGGTGCCTGGATTCCCCAACGTGCCCACGACCACGCAGACCATCGGCGTCGCCGTCGACGGCGGAACGTGGCGGGCTCTCGGCGGTCCGGCCGGGTTGCCGCGCGATGTGGTCGCGAAGCTGGACGCGGCGGTCGCCAAGGCGACGGCGAGCACCGCGTACAAGGAGGCCATGGCGAAGGCGAACTTCGGGGTCAAGTACCTGAACAGCAAGCAGCTTGAGGAGGTGATGCTCCGGCACGAGAAGGACACCGCCCGCGTCATGGACGCCCTCGGTTACGGGAAGTGAGGGGGGAGGTCGGGCACGCCATGCATTCCTTCTGACGGTGGGGGCTATCCGCTATGAAAGTTCAAGACGTCCTCGTCGGCCTGTTCTTCATCGTGATCGGCATCCTGATGATCGAGCACGCGGCCGACCTGAAGCCGCCGCGCCACCTCAAGTTCGGCCCTGGATTCTTCCCACTGCTCATCGGCTCGGGGCTGGTCGTCGTCGGAGGGGTGATTGCGCTGCTGGGCCTCCGCACCTTGCGCGCCGAGCCCCTCTGGCACCGGCCGGAGTGGTCGCGGACCAGACAGGGCTGGGTGCGGTTCTGGTCCATCCCCGCCGCGGTTGCCCTCTACGTGCTCATCGTCGACGTGGCTGGCTTCCTGCTCACCGCCGTCCTGGTGATGGTCCTCGTGCTGGCCGTATCCGGTGTGCCCTTGCGCCGCAGCGTGCCGGCGGGAGCCGTCACCGCGGTCGTGCTGACGGCGATCTTCGCCTCCGTGCTCCACGTACCCCTGCCGTGGGGACCGCTTCAGACCATTTCGGGGTGGCTGCTATGGTGATCCTAACGGACGTTCTCGGCGTCCTGCTCGACGTCCACCTGCTGCTGGTGATCGTCGCTTCCGCCATCTACGGGCTGGTGCTGGGGGCGATCCCCGGCCTGACCGCACTGATGGCCACGGCCCTGCTGGTGCCGGTCGTGATGTTCATGGAACCCGTGCCGGCGATCGCGGCCATCATCACGTCCTCCGCCATGGCCATCTTCGCCGGCGACATCCCGGGCGCGCTCATGCGCATGCCGGGCACGCCGGCGTCGGCGGCCTACACCGACGACGCGTACAGCCTGACGCGCGAAGGCAAGGCCGGGCTGTCCCTCGGAGCCGGCCTGTTCTCCTCGGTTTTGGGGGGCTTGCTGAGCGCCCTGGTTCTGACCCTGGCAGCTCCGAACCTGGCTGAACTGGCGCTCCAGTTCAGCAGCGTGGAGTACTTCTGGCTCGCGGTCCTGGGCCTCAGCTGCGCGACCTTCGTCGGCGGCTCGTCGCTTCTCAAAGGGGTCGCATCCCTGCTGTTCGGGCTGGGGCTGTCGACCATCGGCATGGATCCCGTCTCAGGGACTCCCCGCTTCACCTTCGGCGTCACCAATCTGCTCGGCGGCCTCGGCCTGATTCCGCTGCTCATCGGCGTGTTCGCGATCTCCGAGCTGCTGCGCACCGTGACGCTTCCGGCAACCGGCAAACGGCAGGTGCAGCCGGCGGTCGGCTCGATCAGCGCCGGCATGGGCCGCCTGATGTGGCATCACCGCCTCGAAGTCCTGCGTGGAAGCACGCTGGGAACGCTCGTCGGCGCTCTGCCGGGCGCTGGCGCGGACATCGCCGCATGGATCGCCTATGCGGTCACCCGCCGGTCGCAAAAGGGCAAGGACCCGAACGCCCTTGAGCAGAAAGTCGAACGCCTTATCTCCGCCGGCGCAGCGAACAACGCCAGCCTGGGGGGAGCCTATATCCCGGCGACCGTGTTCGGAATCCCGGGTGACGCGATCACCGCCATCGTGATCAGCGTCATGTTCCTGAAGGGCCTCAACCCCGGCCCGACCATCTTCCTCAACAATCCGACGGCGATCTACTCGATCTTCGCGATCTTCTTTGTCGCGAACCTTCTGATGATTCCCCTCGGCATCCTGTGCATTCGCACCTTTGGCCTGATCCTGAAAGTGCCGACGGCTTATCTCACTCCCATCATCCTGCTCTTCTGCATCGTCGGAGCTTTCTCGGTCGAAAACACACTGTTTGCGGTCGGAATCATCGCCATCATTGGTTTGCTTGGCTATTTCATGGAAGCCAACGACATCCCCATCGCTCCGGCGGTGCTCGGCCTGATTCTCGGGCCTGTGATCGAGCAGACCTTCATGACGTCCATGCTGAAGAGCGGCGGAGACGTGTCCGTGTTCTTCGACCGTCCACTCGCGATCGCTCTCGCGGTGGTGACGCTCGGCTCCTGGGCGCTGGCCGGCGTCTTGAAGCTCGTGGACGCAGCCAAGGCGCGCCCCGTCCTGACGTGACGCGTCGGCCGCTCCTCATCGTGATCACGCGCTGAGGGCTCCCGGGAGCCCTCAGCGATGCAGTTTCAGAAACCCCTGACAGGAAAGTGCCATGACGATTACGGGCGAGATGCTGATCGGCGGCGGCGCCGTGTATGGCAAGGGCATCGCCTTCCGGGCCGTCGATCCGGCCACCGGCCGTGAGATGGAACCGGCGTTCGGCGGCGGCGGCGACGTCGAGGTGGAGCGTGTCTGCGCGCTGGCCTGGGGGGCGTTCGACATCTTTCGTGAAACGGGGCTGGAGACCCGCGCCCGCCTCCTTGAGACCATTGCCCAGCGCATCCTCGACCTGGGTGACGCGCTGGTCGAGCGGGCCGTTGCCGAGAGCGGCCTGCCGCGTCCCCGTATCGAGGGCGAGCGCGGCCGGACCGTCGGCCAATTGCGCCTGTTCGCCCAAGTCGTGCGGGAGGGCGGCTGGCTCGACGCCCATATCGACCGGGCGCAGCCCGAGCGCAAACCTCTGCCCCGGCCCGACCTGCGCCAGCGCCACATCGCGCTGGGGCCTGTGGCGGTGTTCGGTGCCAGCAATTTCCCGCTGGCCTTTTCCGTAGCCGGTGGCGACACCGCATCGGCGCTGGCCGCCGGTTGCCCGGTGGTCGTCAAGGCGCACGCCGCCCATCCCGGCACATCGGAACTGATCGGGCGCGCCATTCAGGCTGCGGTTGCCGAGTGCCGCCTGCCGGAAGGCGTGTTCTCCATGCTGTTCGACTCGGGCCATGCGGTCGGAACCGCGCTGGTTGCCGACTGGCGCATCAAGGCCGTGGGCTTCACCGGCTCGCGCCGGGGCGGCGTTGCGCTGATGAACGTCGCGGCCGCGCGACGTGAGCCCATCCCGGTCTATGCGGAGATGAGCAGCATCAACCCGATATTCCTGCTGCCTGCCGCTTTGGAGACGCGCGCGGAGACGCTTGGCAAGGCGTTCGTGGCCTCGCTGACCATGGGCGCCGGCCAATTCTGCACGAATCCGGGGCTTGTCCTCGCGGTGGACGGCCCCGGCCTGAACCGTTTCCTGGAGGCGGCCTCGGCAGCCTTGCGGGAGAGCGCGGCGGCCACCATGCTGACACCGGGCATCCGCGCCGCCTATGACGATGGCGTGCGCCGGCTGACGACGCACTCGAACGTGCAGACGGTCGCGCGCGGGCAGGCCTGCGCCGGGCCAAACCAATGCCAGGCGGCCTTGTTCACCACTGACGCCGCAGCTTTCCTGTCCGCCCCGGGCTTGCAGGAGGAGGTGTTCGGCTCCGCCTCTCTGGTGGTCCGCTGCTCCGAGGTGGCGACGATGCGTGCGGTGGCCGAGCGTCTGGAGGGCCAGCTCACCGCGACCGTGCACGCGGACGACGCGGACGCCGACGTGGCCCGCCAACTCTTTCCAACACTGGAGCGGAAGGCCGGACGGGTGCTGTTCAACGGTTGGCCGACGGGGGTGGAAGTGTGCCATGCCATCGTCCACGGTGGCCCCTTTCCGGCGACCTCTGACAATCGCACCACCTCCGTGGGTGCACTGGCGATCCGCCGCTTCCTGCGGCCGGTCTGCTATCAGGATATTCCGGTGGCGTTACTGCCCGAGGCGGTTCAGGATGGTAACCCGCTGAACCTGTGGCGCCGCGTCGACGGCAATCTTCAGGGGCCTGATGGGATGGACGCCTCAATCCGGTAAGTGATAGCGGGGCCGGCAGCAGCACCGGTTGCGCGTCGCCGGTGCTGTCCTTACTGACTGTCTGCAAAGTTGGACGCTTTATGATCGAGCGAGGTGCCGGAGGAGGATGCAGCTCATTGCCGTGTGAACCATGGCCACCCTCGTCTCGGGCAGACGCTCATAATCGCGGGCGAGCCGCCGTGAGCAGGACAGCCAAGCAAAGGTTTGCTCGACAACCCAACGCCGTGGGATGACCTGGAAGCCGGTTGGACGCTCCTCCAGGCCATAACGCCATGCCTGGCGCTGGCGGTGGAAGGGCACCTCCACCCGCCAACCCCGCTCGCTTTCCAACCACTTCGCAAAGGGACCAACGTACGCGCCGTCGGCCCCAGACGAGTTCCAGCCGGGGCAACGCCCCCGGCGACGCGTCGATCATCTGCCGGGCGCCGAGCGTGTAATACCGGCGAGCGGAGGCGCTGACTCACTGCTGGGGATTCCCAAGGTGTGTTTCGGCGTGCAACCTTGGCTCTGACGCAGTTTTGGTGATGCTGGGCGGGAGCAAACGTTGGTTTCCTGAAAGGGATCAACGCCATGCCCCAGACACTCCGACCGGCGGCGCTGGTGCCGCGTGGTTTCGTCGTGGAATGGGTCGTCGATGACGCCGCCTGGACGCGGATCACGGTACGGCAAGCAAGCTCGAGCAGCCGGTGCCCGGGATGCAGCAGCCCTTCAAGCCGGGTACACAGCCGCTATTACAGGCACCTTACGGATCTTCCTCTCGCGGGCCACCCGGTCGAACTGGTGCTCCTGGCCCGGCGCTTCCTCTGCGACGCTGTGCTGTGCGGCCGGCGCATCTTCACCGAACGCTTCGCCCCGGAGGTCCTGGCGCCCTGGGCACGGCGGACCACCCGGCTCGATCACATCGTCCATCATCTGGGCCTCGCCCTGGGCGGGCGCCCCGCGGCCCGGCTCGCCCGCCGGCTGATGCTGCCGATCGGCAGCGACACCCTGCTGCGGGTGGTGCGCCGCCACGGCAGTCCACGCGTCGTCCCGCCAACGGTGGTCGGGGTCGATGACTGGGCTTGGCGCCGCAACCAGCGCTACGGCACGATCATCTGCGACCTGGAGCGGCGCAAGACGATCGCCCTACTGCCGGATCGGGAACCGGCCACGTCCCGGGCGTGGCTGTCGGAGCAGCCGCAGATCGCCATCGTCGCCCGGGATCGCGGCGGAGGGTACGCCTTGGCAGCGTCCAATGCTCTTCCTCATGCTGTTCAGGTCGCCGACCGCTGGCACCTGATGGAGAACGCCAGCCGCGCGTTCCTCGACGCGGTGTGCGCGTCCATGCGGCAGATCCGGCACGCGATCGGCGCGGCGACCATTGATCCCGCCCTGCTCACTGCCGCCGAGCGCCTGCAGTACGAGGGCTAGTACTGGGTCAGCGGTGATGTGATGGGGCTCTCCCTGTTGGAAGCGAAAGCACCGACGGGAGGGCGGCCATGAAGAAGCATCGAGTGACGCTGCCGGTGGAGGAGCGCGAGCAGCTTCGCCAGTTGCTGGCGCGCACAAGCTCAAGCACGCGCAGATCCTGCTGAAGGCCGACGAATCCGAGGGCGGTCCGGCGTGGAGCGATGCCCGCATCGTCGAGGCCCTGGATGCCGGGCTGGCAACGGTGGAGCGCCTGCGCCGCCGCTTCATCGAGGAGGGCTTCGAGGCGGCGCTGAGCCCCTACCGCGGCCCGAACCGCGTCTACCGCACCAAGCTCGATGGCGAGCAGCAGGCGCATCTCATCGCCCTGGCCTGTTCCCAGCCACCGGACGGGCGCGGGCGCTGGACGCTGAGCCTGCTGGCCGAGCACATGGTGATGCTCGGGCATGTCGAGACGCTGTCCTCCGAGACGGTGCGCCAGACGCTCAAAAAAACGCGTTGCGCCCGCACTTGAGGAAGATGTGGTGCATCCCGGCCAAGCAGTCGACGGAGTTCGTCTTCCACATGGAGGAGGTGCTGGAGGTGTACCGACGCCCCCACGACGGGGCCCGCCCGGTGGTCTGCCTGGATGAGACTTTCAAGCAGCTGATCGGCGAAACGCGCGAAGCCTTGCCGGCCAAGCCGGGCGCGGTGGAGCGCTATGACCATGTCTACGTCCGCAACGGCGTCGCCAGCCTGTTCCTGGTCTGCGAGCCGCTGGCCGGCTGGCGTCACGTGGCGGTGACCGACCACCGCCGACGCACCGCGTGGGCCGAGGTCGTGCGCGCTCTGCTGGAAGGGCGCTACCGCGACGCCGAGCGGGTCGTGCTGGTGATGGGCCAGCTCAACACGCATTCGCCGGCCAGCCTGTACGAGGCGTTCCCGCCCGCCGAGGCCAAACGGTTGGCTGACCGCTTGGAAGTGCACCACACGCCCAAGCACGGCTCCTGGCTGAACATGGCAGAGATCGGACTGAGCGCCTTGGCCAAGCAATGCCTGGCCCGCCGCATCGCCCGAAAAGCTACCCTTGAGCACCATGTCCGATGCTGGGAGGATACCCGAAACGCCGCCAGCACGCACATCGACTGGCAGTTCACCACCGACGACGCTCGGATCAAGCTGCGCAGCCTTTACCCTTCAGTTCAGCCCTGAAGGACCACTAGCGAGCGCGGCGACCTGATCGGCGGTGAGGACCGTCAGGGGCATTCCGCAGTCGGCGCAGACCCCCGGCTGGGCCGGCGAGACGATGACCCATACGAGCCTGCACTCGGGACAGCCGTACATGGCCGGGATCAAAACGCCGGCCAACCGACCAGTACGGTTCGCTGTACGAAGGGCCTCGCTTGCCTGTAGAAGCTGATCCAGCATCGCCCCCTCCATCGAAAGGAGATGGATTATTGGGCACCTCGGCCAGCCTACAAGCAAAAGCTCTTTCAGGTGTATGGCGTTGGTCCGGTGCTGCACTCCAGACACGAATTCCCGCCCGACGATGCCGAGCATATGTTCGGGTGGAGGCAGACGCGTTTGACCGCCCCGGTGGGCCGTTCCCCTTTTGCTACACCCTTGCTGGCTGCTGTTAACCCGAAGCGGAACATCGCTCTACTTCGAGCTGCGCGCTCGCATTGCCATAGCGAGCCCTGCCAGGATAAGAGCAACGCCTGCCATGAACTGGATTCCGATCTTGTCTCCGAACATGATGGCGGAGGCGGCAATGCCGAACACCGGCTGGAGATACTGTACGCTTGCCGCAATGGAAGCCGGCACGGCACGCAGGATACGCAGCCACAGGAAGAGGCCCGCTGCCGTCACGACGAGTCCGAGGTAAGCCGCTGACCCCAATGCCTGTCCCGTCAGCTCAAAGGGCGTGTGATAGGCCTCCCAGCTCGCCCACGGCACCAGCGCCACAAAGCCGAAGACCGTGCTCCACGTCGCCACCACCACGGTGCCGTACCGGTTCGTGAGCTCGACGCTCCAGACGTAGTAGAAGGCGACCGTCAGCGCCGATACCAGCATCCAGATCGGCCCGAGGGCGGTTGTTCCGGGAGGTCCTGCCTCGCTCGCGTTTTCCAAGGCCACGACGACGATGCCTGCGAAGGCGGCCGCCACGCCGAGAAGCTGTAAACCCGAGACGGCCTGCTTGAGCCGGATCGTTGCAAACAAAACGATGAAGAGCGGGATGGTCGCGGACAGTATCGTGCCGATCGAGGCGGACGTCCCGGCCACCCCGAATGTCTGAGCAACTTGCCCGACGCCGATACCAAGGACACCAAGAGCGGCGACGGCCGGGAGAGCCTTCCACGGCAGCGGCTTTTTCCCGGTGAGCAGGAGCATCATGAATGGGATCGCGACCGCAAACCGGATCGCCGTCAGCGTCAGGGGCGGCATCGTGATCAGGCCGAGCTTCGTCACCGGGATCGACAACCCCCACATCAACGCGAGGAGCAGCATGGCTCCGAAGGTCACAAGGGTGACAGGGCGTGTGACGATGACCGGAGAACGGGATGCGGGTTCGTTCGTGATCTGGCTCATGGTGCGTCGCAATCCGTCGGAATGCCCTTGATTGCGGCACATCTAAAGTCTCGTCACTCTTGCGGACAAACCATTTGTCGTCACACTATGCGTGAGGAATTTGCACGCATGGGCACGCCATGGCCGATCGACTTCCACCGCTGCAAACGTTGCGCGCCTTCGAGGCGACCGGGCGGAGACTGAGCATGACGCTGGCGGCTGAGGAACTGCACGTTACACACGGTGCGGTGAGTCGCCAGATCAGGGCGCTGGAGGATCATCTCGGCGTCCAGCTCTTCCGTCGATTGACCCGCAGGATCGAGTTCAGCGACGAAGGCTCGGCGTTCTTTGCGGTCGTCACGCGTCTTCTGTCGGAACTCTCCCGCGAGGCGGAGAACATTCGTCGCAGAAACGACACCGCACGGCTCGTCGTCAGTTCCGGCGTCTCGTTTGCGAGCAAGTGGCTGACCCCCCGTCTGCACCGGTTGATGGCCCGCTATCCCGACTACGACGTCCACCTCGAAGTGACCGACGTCGCGATCGATTTTTCGAAGTCGCAGGCGGACGTGGCGATGCGTTACGGGAGTGGGCGCTATCCCCATGCCGATTCGGAGCGGATCATGAACGAGACCGTCAGCCCCGTTTGCTCGCCGGAATACCGCGAGCAGATGGGCGGTCTTCGAACCGCCAAGGACATAGCTTCATCCCGGCTTATTCATGAGAACGGCATGAAGGCCGACTGGAACCGCTGGTTCAGGGTGATGGGCATCCCGGCTCCTGGCGCACGGGGGCCAGGCTACAGTCATGGAAGCATGTCGATCGAGGCTGCGATCCGAGGGGAAGGCGTGGCGCTCGGGCGAAGTGTCCTCGTCTCGGAGGACATAGCCGCAAGTCGTCTTGTCGCGCTCTTCCCCGAGGCTCGACTGGACGTCGAGTACGGATACGACCTCGTCTACCCGATGGGGCATCGAGACCACCCAAAGGTCTGTGCAGTCAGAGCCTGGATCAAAGACGAGGTGCAGCAGTTCAAGGTCACTGTCGAAGTGTAGGATCGGCATGGCCGCTCCTGGTGACCAGCCGACTATCACTGCTCCAGAGTCAACATCCCCTTTGGCCACACTCCTATTGGCGCGACGCGCTTTAGCCCGTTCCACGAGGCTGGCCTGTCCGCTTCTGGCGGATAGTGTTGAAAAAGTCAGGGTTGCCGGCGAGCTGAAGTCCTGATTCAGTCCTCCTAAGCAGAGGAGGACGCAGCGATGATG